>CAYSCB010000063.1:0-11117 GCA_964429335.1 uncultured Aquihabitans sp. | reverse complement strand
TCGTGCGCGAACGCGTCGCGGGCTACGTCCCCGGTGGCGACATCCTGGGCGGCGCGTCGATCGAGGTGGCACGATCTGAGCTCGTCGGCATCATCGGACCCAACGGCGCCGGCAAGTCGACGCTCATCAAGGCGGTGTTCGGTCTCGTGCCCGTCCGCTCCGGGACGATATCGATGGACGGCGACGACATCGTCGGGGTGCGTGGGAACGACCTCGTCGAGCAAGGTGTGGGCTACGTCCCCCAGGTCCGCAACGTGTTCGGCACGCTGACGGTGGAGGAGAACCTCCGCATGGGAGCGTTCCTGCGACCGGACCGCTTCGAGATCCGACGCGACGAGGTGCTCGAGCTGTTCCCGGCGTTGCAGACACGACGTTCGGACCGTGCCGACGCGCTGTCCGGGGGCCAACGCCAGCTCCTGGCGATGGCGCGGGCATTGATGATGGAACCGAGCCTGCTGCTCCTCGACGAGCCCTCGGCAGGCCTCGCCCCTGCGATGCAGGACGAGGTGTTCGCCCGCATCGCTGCGATCAACGCCGCCGGTGTCTCGATCCTGATCGTCGAGCAGAACGCCCACAAGGCGCTGCGCATCTGCCATCGCGCCTACGTCCTCGACAGCGGTGTCGACGCGTACACCGGCACGGGTACCGAGCTGCTGAACGATCCGAAGGTCATCGAGCTCTACCTCGGCTCGCTCGCCCGGAAACGCTGAGCGGGGCGCCTCCGCCGGAGACGCCCCGCTCAGGATCAATCGGTCACGGTCGGGGTCAACCGACGGAGATCTGCTCGACGCCCTCGACGTTCGAGTACTTGCCGTCGGCGGTGTACTGCCACACGTCGTAGACGCCGGTGCCCGGCTGCATCTTGTTCCACTTGTCGAACGCGCTGGATGCACCCCGGTAGTGGATGGTCTTGCCCTCCTCGAGCAGCGCCTTGCAGTCCTTGAAGGTGTTGCAGTCGTTGTCGCCCTCGAGGTTCGCAGCGAAGTTCTCGGCGATCTTCGTGCCGTCGTCGCTCTTGGCCTTGACCGCGGCGAGCGCCATCAGGTTGGTGCAGTCCCAGTAGTACGATGAGAAGATCGTGTCGATGCCGGTCTTCGCGAACTCGGCGGTGATGGGGCTCTCGATGCCCTTCGGAGCTGATGCCGGCGCGGTGCCCTTGATGCCCGCGACCTTGGACGGGTCCGACGGGTCGACGGTCTTGGCGAAGCTGTTGCTCTGCATGCCGTCGGCGGTGTAGGTCGGCATCTTCGACGGTCCGGCGCCCTTGCCGATCAGCGTGCTGACGACCTTCGCGCCGTCGTCGTTGAAGCCGATGATCGCCACGGCGTCAGGCGAGCTGTCGAGCGCCTTCTGCACATCCGCGTCGAAGTTGGAGGCGTCCGGGTTGTACAGCACCGTGGTCGTGACCTTGGCACCACCGTCGGTCAGCGCTGTCGTCAACGACTCCGAGAAGCCCTTCCCGTAGTCGTCGTTGCGGGCGAGGATCGCCACCTTCTTGTGACCGTCGTTGGTGATCAACGTCGCGAGTGCCGGCCCCTGCAGGTCATCGCCGGGAGCGGTGCGGAAGAAGTACCCGCCGCCGCCGTCCTGCAGGTTGGCCGCGGTCGTCGATCCAGAGCAGGCCGGGACCTTGTCGGTCTTGAACGAGTCGAGCATCTTCGCCGCGACGCCCGAGGGTGCCGGGCCGATGATGGCGTCGACCTTGTCGGTGTTGACCAGCTTGGCATAGCTGGTCGCAGCGACGTTCGGGTTCGTTCCGTCGTCGGCGACGTTCAGCTTGACCGGCTTGCCGTTCACACCACCGGCCTCGTTGATCGAGGCGATCGCCATCTCGATCGGCGTCTGCAACGACTTCGCGATCGCGCTGAGGTCGCCCGTCCGCGGGACGAGCGCTCCGAGCACCAGCTCCTGGTCGACGTTGCCGCGACCGGAGCCCCCTGCCTCCTTCGCCGTCGTCGTCGTGCTGTCGCTCTTGTCGTCCCCGCCGCACGCGCCGGCCACCAGGCCCACAGCAGCGACGACGACGATGAGCACACGAAGTGTGTTCCTTCGCATCGGCCCGTCTCTCCTCATGTCGATGAAGACCGGACGCGGTGCCCGGCCCGGACACCATACGTTCGGTGCCTCGAGCCGCGCGGGATGTTCGCTCAGGCGACGCGTGCGACTCGTCGTCGATCGGGCCGGTAGGTGGCGAGACGCTCGGCGTCACGCCACACCTCGCGGTAGAAGCGGCGGATGTCGTCGCCGACGTCGTGCGGCTCGCACACCACCGATGCACCGCCGCTGGTCGCGGACGGCAGACCACCCACGTGCAGGATCCGCTCACCGCTGATCACGCAGCGGTCCTGGATCCGCTCCGCCGGAGCGAGCCGCAACCGCAGCTTGTGCTCGCGATGGCGGAGCGACCCGACGTGGTCGACGAGCTCGTCGACCTCGTCGTCCTCCAGCCGGTCGCTGACGAGCACGCGGGTGATCGACGTGTGGGCGCTCAGGTACTCGAGCTCGCTGCGACGGCAGTACGGGTCCACGAGCATCGGTCGGTGCAGGGAGGCGATCCGACCGACGATCCTCGCGAACGCGAGCGGGTCGCTGGACCCGAGGTCCACGTCGAGGACCTCGAAGGCGGGGAACCCGGCATCGACGCCGAGCGCGTCGACGACGTGCCGGCCGAGAGCGGACGGGGCGACGCTCTCGGCGCCGACCGCGTGCAGCAGGCCGCGCCGCAGGAGCGAGGAGATCGAGTCCTCCTCGAAGACCGGATCCCGACCGCTCAGACCTGTGACCACCGCGAGTCCTGCCGGACGGCGCACTTCGGCCAACGAGCGCAGCTCGCCGCGTGTCGGGGCATGGCCGACCTCGTCCAGACGGACGGCCCACAACAACATCCGATGTGACTCCTCGTCGAGCAGTTCCATGGCGTCCAACGCTAGAGGCGGCGCTGCCCGAACCCACGATTCCCCAGGTGAGAATTCCAACACAACGACGGCTCGCGCCGGACAGCTCAGTCGGGCGGAAGACCGCTGAGGTGCCCCGTCTCGTTGAACGAGCGCAGGGTGGGCCGACCGTCGTGCAGGTCGATCCGTGTGATCGACGCGGGGTCCACCCGCGTCTGCCAGACGACATCAGTGCCCAACGCCCAGCTCACCGCCGCCTTGAGGGGCGAGACATGGGTCACGATCACGACGGTGCCGCTCGACCCGCTGGACCCGCTGGCCCGGTCGGCCCACTCCCGACACGCCCGGGCGACCCGTCGTTCGACCTCACCGAGGGACTCGCCACCCTCGGGACGGAAGTGAGGGTCGGCCCGCCATGCGGCCCACATGCCGGCATCGACGTCGTTGAGCGGCACACCGTCCCATACCCCGTAGTCGACCTCGACGAAGCGCTCATCGACCACGACGGGCAGACCGAACGCGTCGGCGGTCTGACGGGTCCGCAGCAACGGGCTCGATACAACCGCATCGATGGGGCCACTGGTGTCGCGCACCGCCGCTGCGAGCGCGGCCGCCTGGCGACGACCGGTCGGGTCGAGCTCGACGTCCATGCGGCCGAGCAGCAGCCCGGCGGCGTTTGCTGCGGTACGGCCGTGTCGGAGCACGACGAGCGAGCTCATGGTCGACGCCGACCGGATGGGGCCATCACGGCGCGATCCAACTGACCGGTACGAACGAAGCGCGACCGTCGAGTGGCGTCATCGAGACCGAACCGCTTCCACGCCCACCAACCTACGGCCAGCCCGACGAGGTCCATGACGACCGACCAGATGCCCCGCGCCAGTTCCGGTGAACGACCGCCGGTGAACGACCAGCCGAGGAAGGGCCACCAGAACGTCGCCGTCAGCGTGAACGCGCCGTCGAGCACGAGGTGCATGTACATCCCGATCGGCAGGCCCAGCCAACGTCGTCGGACCAGACGACGGCGGACCGTCGACCCCATCACCACAGCGAGCACGACGGTGGGCGCCAGCAGCGTGTGCAGCGGTCCGGCACCGAAGGGCGCCTCGACCACCGGGATCACCGCGCCGAGGGAGACCAGCCGGTAGTCGATCTGGGGGCTCTGGAACACCACCCACGTGACCACGACGCTCATGACGGCGAACCAGATCAACATCTGCCCTGCTCAACGCACCAGGATGCGACCGCACTCCGGACAGCTGACGATCGCGTCCTCGGGCGCATGGCGCACCTGTTCCAGCTGAGCTGAAGGGATCTCGAGGTGACAGCCCTCGCAGCGGTTCCCCACCAGCCGCGCCGCACCGATCCCGCCCATCCGGGCCCGTGTCGCCTCGTAGGTGTCGCGCACGTCCGCGGGGAGCCCAGCAGCCACCGCGGAGCGCTCCTCGTTCACGCGGGCAAGATGTTCATCGAGGTCCGCTCGCATCGTTGCGAGCTCGGCAGACAGCAGCGCGATCCGCCGGTCGTGATCAGCGAGCTCCGCGTCGAGGTCCGCGACCTCCGCTTCGACCGGCTCGGCTGCTTCCATCACCTCGATCGCGTGATCCTCGAGCTCTGTCTGGCGAGCTTTCAACGACCGGTGGTCCGCCTGGAACGCCTCCAGCTCCTTGTGGGCGACCACGGAGCCGTCGTACAGCTTGCGGTCGATCCCGGCAGCCTTCTCCTCCACCAGGGACGCCTCGTCCTCGAGAGCCTTCTGCTCACGTCGCAACTCGTGGAGACGCGACCGTGCCTCCTCGGCGCGGGCCGCCGTGGAAGCGCGAGCCGACTCGGCGGCCGTGAGCGACGCCAGCTGCGGCAGGGTGTCTCGCTGGTGGCGCAGCTGGTCGGCCGTCATGTCGAGCTGCTGCACCTCGATCAACGCGTCGAGCGATCCCATTGGAGAGAACCTACCGGCCGTGGCAGCGACGGCTCAGCCCGTTCCACCACCCTGGTCGCTCGTGGTGGCCGTGACCACCGTGGTCGCTGTGTTCTCGGACGACTTCGTTCCGGGCGACTTGGTTCCCGAGGACGTGGCTCCGGTCGGGGAACGTTGACCCGACTGGGACTTCGAGGTGGTGCCGTACTGCGAGGAGCCGTACTTGGACGAACCGGTCTGGTCCGAGCCGTACTGCGGTGAGCCCCTCCACGGATCGGGGATCGACTTCGCCTTCGGCATGCGCACCGGATCCTGGAACGTCAGCACCGGTTGTCGGTCGAGCACACCGGCCATGAAGGCGCGCCACACCTTTGCCGCCGTGGCACCGCCCTGGACCTTGCCGCCCTTCATGTTCGTGTTGGCCGCCGGGTTGCCGATCCACACCGCTGTGGAGAGCTGGGGCGTGAAGCCGATGAACCACACGTCGGTGTTCTTGCCACCCTCGACCTCGGTGGTGCCGGTCTTGCCGGCGGCCGGCCGACCCTGTGGCAGCGAACCGCCCGAGTACGTCCCGCTGGTCACGACCTTCTCCATGGCGATGATCGCCTGGCGGGCGACGTCGACACCGATGACCTGCTCGTTGCGCGGGTGTGCATCGAACAGCACCTTGCCGCTCCGGTCGGTCACCTTCGACACGAAGTGGGCGTCGTTGCGGCGGCCGTCGTTGGCGATCGTCGCGTAGGCGAGCGCCATGTCGAGCGGTTTGACGAGCGCGTCGCAGCCGATCGTGAAGCAGGCGGGTCTGACGTTGTTCGGGTCGAGCGACGACGCGGTCAGCCCCAGCTTGATCGCGGTCTCCTTCACCTTGTCGAAGCCCACCGCCGCCTGCAGCCGCATGAAGGCGCAGTTGTTCGACTGGGCGAGCGCCCGGACGAGATCGACCGGTCCCGTCGTCGGACAGTCGCCCGGATAGGGGCCCTTGTCGTGGATCCCCCAGAGCTTCTTCATCGCATCCGGCGCGTACGCGCCCGAGATCGAGCTGTTCACGCTGTAGCCCTGTTCGAGCGCCGCGACGAGCGTGAACGGCTTGAACGCGGAGCCGGATGAACGCCCACCGATCGGCGCCGCCGTCTCGACGGGACCGCGACCTGGGACATCGGCCTCTCCGACGATCGCCCTGACAGCACCCGTCGACGGTTCGACCGCGGCCAACGCCACCGCCGTCTCCGGGTTCGCCGAGTGCAGCGGGTTGTTCGCCGCTGCAGCCTCCGCCTGCTGCTGCATCGACGGATCGATGGTCGTGGTGATCCGCAGACCACCGTTGAACACGAGGTAGCGCCGGAGCTCGACGGTGGGAGCGAGCCACTGGGCGCTGAGCAGCTCGTCACGGATCTTGCGCTCGACGTAGGTGAGCGACTGGGTCGTCGTCGCCGCGGGACGGGAGAACGCCTCGGTGGGTAGCGGAGCGACGGCGATGAGCCGCACCTGGTCCTCGTTCACGAGGTGCTGCTCCTGCATCCGCTTGAGGACGATGAGCCGGCGCTCCTTCGCGATCTTCGGGTAGCGGATCGGGTCGTAGCCGTTCGGATAGCGGATCAGCGACGCGAGCACAGCGGCTTCGGACCATGTGATCTGCGACGCCGGCTTGTTGAAGTACGTCTCGGCCGCCGCCTGCATGCCGTAGGCACCGCGACCCATGTACACGGTGTTCAGGTACTGCTCGAGGATCTGGTCCTTGCAGACCTTCTTCGGGACATCGGCGCACAGCTGCTGTTCGAGCTGGACGGCCAGCGAGGCCTCCTTCAGCTTGCGGGTGAAGTTCCGCTCGTTGCCGACGAGCGAGATCTTGACGAGCTGCTGGGTGATCGTCGAACCACCCTGCGCGATCGTGCCGGCGTCGCTGTTGGCCCGGAACGCACGAAGGATCGATCGTGCCGACACACCGTCGTGGCGGTAGAAGTCGGCGTCCTCGACGGCCAGCACCGTCTTCTGGAGCTCGGGGGAGATCTTGTCGAGCGGCACGATCTCCCGGTTCTCGGTGCCGGCGAGGACGCCGAACGGTTGGCCGGACTGCGTGTAGATGCGTGAGGCTTCCGGAAGCGACGGCAAGGCGAGCTTCGACACCGACTTGAACGACGCCGCCTCGGACAGGCGACCGATCTGCGGCATCAACGTCGCCACGACCAGTGACCGCGCCGCCACGCCGACGACGATGATCGTGAAGAATCGGAGGAGGAGTCGTGTCGTTCGGCTCATCGTGGGGTTCCACTCTCGTGGTCACGCCGTCCACACTCGCGGCGACGATCAACCGTACCGGCCGCATCGGGTCCGGTCCGGTCACCGGTACCGTTCGGACCATGAGGCAGTTGCGGCGCCGCCACCGGGACCGCGTCCGGGATCAGCCGACGACCACGATCGCGCTCGCCGGTGCCGGCGCGATCGCGGTCGTCCATGCGCTCGCTGCACCGCCCGCGGGGTGCCGCGTGATCGCGGTCGCGTCCGAGGGTGGTGTCTCCGCCCGCCGTCTCGCCGGCGAGCTCGACGACCAGCACTCCCACGCAGTCCGACGGGTCGGTGTCGAGGAGCTTCCCGCCGCTGCCGACCTCCTCGTGGTGGCGACGCCGCCCGTACACCACGCTGAGCTCGCGCTGCAGGGGCTCGCCGCCGGCTCCGACGTGCTGGTCGAGAAGCCGCTCACGACGACGCTCGCCGAAGCGGACCGTCTCGTCGATGCGGTCCGTCAGGCCGGCGGCCCGTTCCTGCGATGCGCCGAGAACCTCCTCCACGCACCCTTCTGGACAGCGGTCGCATCGCACCGGACGACGATGGGGGCACTGCAGCACCTGTCGGCGCGCACGATGCAGCCACCGCCGACATGGGGGCACTTCAGCCGTCCACTCGACGCGGGCGGCGTGCTGTTCGACCTCGGCCCCCATGCGCTCGCGCTCGTCTTGGAGCTCGCGGCCGAACCCGTCGTCGGTGTCGCCGCGACGTTGTCCTCGACGCGGGCCGACGGCGCGGACGACGACGCGTCGGTCCGACTCCGCTTCGCTTCCGGGCTGGAGGCGACCGTCGAGGTCTCCTGGACCGCGCCCGACACCGAGTGGTCGCTGCAGGCAGCGTCCGCCGACGGCGTCGTCCGAGCCGAGCTGTCCCCGACACTGCGGCTCGAGATCGACGGCGACGCGGTCCCGCTCATCGACCGGTACCCCGGGCTGGTGGATCCGGCGCTGGAGCGCATGGGCTACGTGGACCAGCTGCGCGACATGGCGGCCGGCGTCCACGGAACACGGTCGGCCGACGGACAGACGCCCGAAGCCGCCCGAGTGGTGCTCGAGGTGATCTGCGCCGCGTACGCGTCCGCTGGAGCGGGTGGGACCGAGGTCCCGTTGCCGTTCGGCGGTGACCGGACGTCGACGCCGATGCAGCTCTGGCGGGGCTGACGGGGAGGTGACCGGAGCGACGCTGCTCAGAAGTCCTCGTCGAACGCGACCTCACCCTTGACACCGACCTGGTACGACGAGACGGTCCGCTCGAAGAAGTTCGTGAGCTCCTGGACGTCCTGCAGCTCCATGAACGCGAACGGGTTCTTCGACCCGTACTCCTTCGGCAGTCCCAGCGTCAGGAAGCGCTGGTCGGCCACGTACTGCAGGTACTCCCGCATGTTGGTGAGCGTCATCCCCGAGATGCCCTGGCTCAGCAGGTCCTCAGCGAAGCCGTACTCGCACTCGACGGCCTCGCGGATCATCTCGCGGATCCGGGCGCCGAGGTCGTCGTCGAAGAGATCCGGCTCCTCGCGCCGCACCTGCTCGATCACTGCGAATGCGAAGTTCATGTGGCATGACTCGTCGCGGAACACCCAGTTCGTGCCGCTGGCGAGCCCGTTGAGGAGGCCCTTGGAGCGCAGGAAGTACACATAGGCGAACGCTCCGAAGAAGAACAGCCCCTCGATGCACGCTGCGAAGCAGATCAGGTTGAGCAGGAACTGCTTGCGATCCTCACGGGTGCGCAACTCGGTGAGGTCGTTGATCGAGTCGATCCACTTGAAGCAGAACTCGCCCTTGCGCCGGATCGACGGGATGTTGTCGATCGCAGCGAACGCCTGGGCCCGCTCGTCGGTCTCCGGGATGTAGGTGTCGAGCAGCGTCAGGTAGAACTGGACGTGGAGCGCCTCCTCGTAGAGCTGGCGGCTCAGGTACATCCGGGCCTCGGGCGTGTTGATGTGCTGGTACAGGTTCAGCACCAGGTTGTTGGACACGATCGAGTCGCCGGTCGCGAAGAACGCGACGAGCCGGTTGATCAGGTGGCGCTCAGCAGGCAGCAACTTGCGCTGCAGGTCGACGATGTCGTCGGAGAAGTCGATCTCCTCGACGGTCCAGGTGTTGCGGATGGCGTCGCGGTACATCTCGTAGAACTGCGGGTAGCGCATCGGTCGCAACGTCAGGTGGAAGCCGGGGTCGAGCAGAGCACCCTGCTCGGTGATCGGTGCGTGCTGCGTCACCGGAACCGAGTCCTGCAGCGCAGCGGTGTCGTATGCGAGTGCTCCGTCGGTCGACATGTGTGGTGCGGCTCCTGTGGGATGGGGATCGGACGATGCTGCGGCGGCGCTCACTGGCACGCCTCGCAGGACTCCGGGTTCTCGAGCGAGCACGCCAGCGCCTCGGCGTCGGTGTAGGTCCTCGTGACAGGGACCGGTTCCCCGCCACCGGACGGTCCACCGCCCGGCGAACCGTCGGGGGACGTCCACGTCGTGGCTGCGGTCGTGGTCTTGTTGATGCGCGTCGCCGGACGCGACCGCAGGTAGTAGAGGGTCTTGAGACCCGACTTCCACGCGTGGAGGTACATCGAGGACAGCTTCCCGATGGTCGGCGACTCCATGAACAAGTTGAGCGACTGCGACTGGTCGATGTAGGCACCACGGTCGGCCGCCATGTCGATCAGCGCGCGCATCGGCAGCTCCCACGTGGTGCGGAAGACCTGCCGCACCTCCGCGGGGATCGCGTCGATGCCCTGGACCGACCCCTCGTCGCGCTTGATCGCCGAGATGATCGACTCCGTCCACAGGCCACGGGCCTGCAGCTCGCGGACCAGGTAGGTATTGATCTGCAGGAACTCGCCGGAGAGCGTCTCGCGCTTGAACAGGTTGGACACCTGCGGTTCGATGCACTCGTAGCACCCTGCGATCGAGGCGATCGTGGCCGTCGGAGCGATCGCGATCAGGAGCGAGTTGCGCAGCCCGGTCCGGACGATGCGCTCCCTGAGATCGTTCCAGCGGTCGGGGTCGCCGGGTGTGACACCCCACAGGTCGAACTGCAGTTGCCCCTCTGCCGCACGGGTCTCGGCGAAGCCGTCATGGGCTCCGTGCTGCTCGGCCAGCTCAGCCGACGCGCTGAGCGCGTGGAAGTAGATCTCCTCGGAGATCCGCGTCGACAGCTCGCGGGCTGCGTCGGAGTCGAACGGCAGACCGAGCTGGAAGAACACGTCCTGCAGGCCCATGAGCCCCAGACCCACGGGCCGCCACTTCGAGTTCGACCGCCCCGCAGCATCGGTCGGGTAGTAGTTGATGTCGACCACGCGGTCGAGGAACGGCACCGCGATGCGGACGACCTCGGCGAGCCGGTCGAAGTCGAATGCGGCGACGCCGTCGGGACCCGGGCGGACCATCGCAGCGAGGTTCACCGACCCGAGGTTGCACACGGCGGTCTCGGCCTGGTTCGTGACCTCGAGGATCTCGGTGCAGAGGTTGGAGAGGTGCACGACGTTCGGGGTGCCGTCTGCACGGGTCGAGCCGGTCTGGTTGCACTTGAGGTTCGAGGCATCCTTGAACGTCATCCAGCCGTTGCCGGTCTCGGCGAGGGTGCGCATCATCCGCTGGTAGAGCTGGCGGGCCGGGATCTGGCGCTCGTAGAGGCCGTCGTTCTCGGCCTGGATGTACGCGGCACGGAACTCGTCGCCGTAGAGGTCGATGAGGTGGGGAACCTTCTTCGGGTCGAACAGCGACCACTGCCAGTCCTGCTCGACGCGCTCCATGAACAGGTCGGGCACCCAGTTGGCGAGGTTCAGGTTGTGGGTCCGCCGGGCGTGGTCCCCGGTGTTGTCGCGCAGCTCCAGGAACTCCTCGACATCCGCGTGCCAGGTCTCGAGGTAGACGCACGCCGCGCCCTTGCGTCGACCGCCCTGGTTGACCGCGGCCACCGAGCTGTCGAGCGTCTTGAGCCACGGGACGATGCCGTTGGACAGCCCGTTGGTACCCCGGATCAGCGAGCCGCGGGACCGGACCCGGCTGTAGGACAGCCCGATGCCGC
>CAYSCB010000062.1:0-11126 GCA_964429335.1 uncultured Aquihabitans sp. | reverse complement strand
CCGAACATCCTGGCGGTCTACGACTGGGGCGAGGACGAGACCGGTGACGGCGTCGCTCCGTTCATCGTCACCGAGTACCTCGGTGGCGGGAGCCTGCGTCGCATCCTCGACCGCGGTCGGCCGCTGAGTCCGAGCCAGGCGTTGATGATCGGACTGGACACGACCCGGGCGCTGGCCCACGCGCACCGTCGGGGTCTGATCCACCGGGACGTGAAGCCGGCCAACCTGCTGTTCGACACCCAGGGGCGGCTCCGGCTCGCGGACTTCGGGATCGCGCGGGCCCTGGCGGAGGCAGCGTGGACCGAACCGACGGGTGCCATGTTGGGCACGGCCCGGTACGCGTCACCCGAGCAGGCGCTCGGTCACCGCCTCGACGGCCGGTCCGACGTCTACAGCCTGGCGCTCGTGCTCGTCGAGTGCGTGACGGGCGAGGTGCCATTCGTCGGCGACACGACGACCGCGACGCTCGCGCTGCGGACGCGGTCCGATCTGGTCGTCCCCGACGAGCTCGGCCATCTGCGGCCGGCGCTGCTGCGCGCCGGTCGTCTCGATCCCCACGAGCGGGTGGATGCCGACGGGTTGGCCATCGCGCTGTCGGCGGCAGCGGAGCAGCTGCCACGGCCGGCGCCGCTCCCGCTCGTGGCGACCATCGACGAGGCGGAGGTCACCGCCGAGCTCCGGCTCCTCGACGGCTGGGAGGGCGTCGGTGCGCTCTCCCATGCCGACGCATCCGAGCGCACCGCACCTGAGGATGGCCGACCCACCGAGCCGGACGGTGCTGTCGACGATGATGATGCTGCTGCTGACGGCGACGGGGCGTTCGGCCGGTCGCCGATCGTCGTGGCGGAGGAGCACCACCTGTTGAGCGCCTCCCGTCCTGTGTCGTTCGGACGTGTGGAGCCGTTCGTGTCGGAGGACGGACCCGCCGGCAACACGCTCGACCCGCAGACCGGTGCGGGATCAGCGCCACCGCCCCGCCGGCGGTCGAGGCGGTCGCTGGCCGTCGTCGGCGTCGTGGTCGCTGCGGCTGCTGCGGCTGGCTGGTGGTTCGTCGTGCGGGTGCCGTCCGCCGTCGTCCCCGACCTCGTGGGTTCCGATGTCGCGGAAGCGCGGGCTGCTGCACGTGCGCATCGTTGGCGTCTCGACGACGGGACGGTCGTGCGCGTCGACGGCACCCGGTCCGGCCAGGTCGTCGGACAGACCCCCACCGCGGGCGCATCCCTCGCCGAGGGGTCGACCCTGCGGGTGAAGGTGTCGCTCGGTCCGCCGCTCGTGGCGGTTCCCGCGGTCGCCGGCGTCACGCAGGGGGACGCGACGGCTGCGATCGAGGCGGCCGGGTTGCGCGTCGGCACCGTGGACCAGGTGCACGACGAAGCGGTTCCCGCCGGGTCGGTGGTCTCCGCCGGTCCGGCTCCGGGGCAGGAGGCTCCGGCAGCGGACGGCACCGTGCCGAAGGGGACGCTCCTGGCTCTGGTGGTGTCGAGCGGGCCGGCGCCTCGTGCGGTGCCCGATGGCCTGATGGGGATCCCGGTGGCCGACGCACGCACCCGCCTCGCGGCGGTGCAGCTCGGTGCCGAGGTCCGTGACGACTACAGCTCGACCGTGCCCGCCGGCATCGTCGCGTCGGTCGGAACACCTGCCGGGACGGAGGTCCCGCGGGGTACACCGGTCGTGCTCGTCGTGTCGAAGGGGCCGGCGCCGATCCCGATCCCCGACGTCATCGGCCAGAGCGGCACCTCGGCGGCCGCAGCGCTGCAGGCCGCGGGCTTCGGTGTCTCCGGGATCGAGGGATCGCCGTCGAACGCCGTGCTGGCCACCGACCCACCTGCCGGGGAACCGCACCAGGTCGGCACCGCGGTGCGGATCTTCACCCGGCGCTGATCCAACGCGGAACATCGGATTCGTTGGGGTGGCCGCCATCGCGGCGGCTGGGGAACACCACGACCGGCTGACCACCCCAACGAATCCGACGTCGGTGCTCACCGTAAACCCGTCGATGTTCCAAGTGGTGGATGCGAGGGGTGCGGCCGGGCTCCATCGACGGACGACCCGCCGGGGTATCGTCGCCGGACCATGACAGGCGACGACCGCCTCCACGACCCGATCAGCGACATCGCGGTCGAAGCACCCGGGACCGACGATCGCCGTGGCGCTGACGGGGACGACGGAGAAGAACGGTGACAACGCGATGATGGTGGGTGGATGCTCAGCACATCGCTCTGACCGGAGGAGGACATGATGGGACGTGCCCTGATCTTGCTCACCACGCTGATCGCTCTCCTCGCCCCAGCCTGCTCGTCGGAGGGTGACGGTGCGGAGGACGCCGCCGCGACGACGAGCGCGGAGCCCTCGACGACGGATCGAGCCGGCGACGGGAGCGGACCGGACGCCTCCGGTGGCACCGGAGGCGCGGGCGGACCGATCGACGTGTGCTCGCTGTTGAGCGGCGAGGAGGTCGCCGTCGTGCTCGGTGAGCCGGCCAGACCGACCGACCAGAGCACTGGGTCGATGTACGCCTGTTCGTGGGAGGGGACCGACAACGCGTTGAACGCGTTGTCGGTGTCGGTCTACGTGCACCCCGACGCTGCCACCGCAAAGGACATGTACGACCAGACCAAGGAGGGTCTGGAAGGATCCGACATCATGGGGCTCGGCGACGAGGCGAGCTACGCCGAAGCGTTCGGGCTCGAGGTGCTGTCGGGTCGCTACGACATCTCGGTGGACAACACCGGACCGAACGAGAAGGCCTCCGACCTAGCGGTCGCGAAGCGGGTCATCGCCCAGCTGCCCTGACCCACCCACCCCGAACTCGGCGCGTCTCACGTCGATATTCGACGTGAGACGTTCTCGGTACGGGGGCTGGACAGCGACGCCGGAATCCGGCCCCGCCGACGATCTGTCCGGAGTGGATGCAGCGTCGGCGGGGTCGGAGCCTCGACGTCGTGTTCCTGCTACTCGGTGATCTCCTGGATCCTCGCAGCGACCTTGCCGGCAGCCTCGTCGATGGCGCCTGTCTGCTGCATCGCCATGAGCTTGGTCATGTCGCCCTGGACCTTGATCTTGCCGGCCATGAACGCCTGCATCCCGGCCTGGGGGTTGCCGTCGACGATGATCGCCTTCGCGGTCACGTAGTCGAGGGTCACCGTCAGCTCGGGGCTCTCGATGTGACCGAGGTCCATCTTCAGGTCGCCCTCGGTCGTGTCCATGTGGGCGTCAACGGTGCCCTCGCCGAAGGTGACCTCGGTGATCACCATGTTCATCCGGACCGGATGGGCGGGTGCGGCAGCTGCGGCCTCTCCCTCCAGCTCCTCGCGGATCTTCTTCGCTTCGTTGATCCAATCCTCTGAGAGGAACGGGTACTTGGGCACGGAGGGCCCCCCTTCATCCAACGGTTCCCGCCCGTCGCACGGCATCCGGACGGACGCCCGTGCTTCCGGCGGCCACCCCTCGGGCGGCGAGCCGGAGCGTAGCGGCAGTAGGGATCCCGTGACGAGACCTGCGGAGATGCTCCGAGGTGGTCACACGTCACGTCGGCGTAGGGTGGCGTGTCCGCTCACCATCCACATCCTCGGAGGTCACCATGAGCGAGTCGACGATCATCCCGGGTGCTGAGCCCTTCACAGCGGACGGGGGTCCGACCGGTGTGCTGGTGCTGCACGGCTTCACCGGCAACCCGAGCTCGATGCGGCCGTTGGCCGAGGCGCTCGCCGCCGCCGGCCACACCGTCGAGCTGCCGAGGCTCCCGGGGCACGGCACGACCGTCGAGGACATGCTGACCACGTCGTGGGCCGACTGGTCGGGCGCCGCGGAGTCCGCACTCAGGGACCTGTCGGCCCGGACCGAGCGCGTCGTCGTCGCCGGTCTGTCCATGGGTGGTTCGCTGACGTGCTGGCTCGCGACCCGACACCCGGAGCTCGCCGGGATCATCTGCATCAACCCGGCCGTGGCTCCCCGTGCTGACATGCTCGAGGTGGTCAACGCGATGGTCGCGTCCGGCGAGACCCTGATGGACGGGATCGGCTCGGACGTGGCGGACCCCGATGTCGTCGAGTCCGCCTACACCCAGACGCCGCTGCCGCCGCTGGTCAGCATGTTCGAGGTCGCCGAGGAGATCGTCGCCGACCTGGGCCGCATCACCTGTCCGCTCCTGCTGTTCACGAGCCCGCAGGACCATGTGGTCCCGCCCACCGACAGCGACCTGCTCGCAGCGGCGGTGTCGGGGCCGGTGGAGCGGGTCAGCTGCGACCGCAGCTACCACGTCGCCACGATCGACTACGACCGTGACCTGATCATCGGTCGATCGTTGGACTTCATCGACGGCGTCACCGCCTGAGCCGGTCGATCGACCGGCTCGATCCCCGAACGCGTTGCACCCCCGCCGGATCGACGGGGGTGCAACGCGTTCAGATCAGTTGTCGTGCGCCCTTCGGACGCCGGATGTGTCAGGCCTGGGCGACCCGTCGACGGGCGACGAGGATCGCGCTCCCGACCACGACGGCGATGCCGCCGATGGAAGCGAGCAGGACAGCGTCACCGCCGGTGAAGGCGAGGGCGCTCTCCTGAGCGGACGCCGACTCGACTGCCGCCGCAGGAGCGGCGGCCGGCAGTTCGGCGGTCTTGGATGCAGTGTTGGAGAGCACCTTGCCGCCTGGGTACGGGCCATCTTGTGCACTGGCCATGCCGGACAGTGCGAAGAGGGATCCCGTGAGGACAGCGAAACCCACCAGCAGGTAACGGATACTGTTGCGCATGCCCGAACCGTAGCAGCATCCTGCGCGGTGTTGGTACATGGAGAACTACAAGATCGCTGCGTCGTCGGTCACTTGTCGCCGAGCTCGACGGTGTGGGGCTTCTTGTCCTTCCACGTGCTGTCGCCGGCGGTCCACACCACCGCCGGGACCCGGGCGGAGGGCAGGACCTCGATGGTGGACTCGGAGGTCGGCAGATCGAAGCCCAGGGTCACGGTGGTGGACCCTCCCCGGCCCAGCCCGACCTTGGTGCCGATGAGGCGGGTGGGTCCGTCCTCGCCACTCAGGAACAGATCGGCTCCCTCGGCGGTGGGACCGCTCGCCGCCTTCGGCACGGTGAGCGCCAGGATCCCCCGGTACTCGCCCGCAACGGTGTCGAGACCAGGGTAGGGACCGGCGACGTACCGCGGGAGCGCGTCGGGTGAGCTGTTGGTCATCGTGATCGTCACCGACACGTGTCTGGTGTCGCCCCGCGACTCCCAGTTCATGACGGCGGAGATGTCGAGGAACTGGTCGAGCTTGTTGCCGCCGGTGTTGAGCACGGACAGCAGGAGGCCGTTGTCGGGCAGCGCACCGCTCATGTCCAACGCCTCCCAGCCCGCCTGCTGCACCGGATCGGTCGACCACATCAGGATGTGGCGTCCGCGCCCGGCGGACCTCAGTGCCCGGAGCAGTCGGCCGGGTTCGTAGCTGCGTTCGTTCAACGCTTCGAACACGGCCTGCGCCGTGTCCGACAGTCGGTCGCGGCGTTCGACCTTGCCATCGGATCCGAGGTACTGCTTCAGGAGCAGCTGCGGAACGACGTTCTTTGCGGTGATGGTGGTGACGGTTCCGTCGGGATCCCTGACATCGACGGGCCCGACCAGCTCCAGCAGCTTCTGAAGACCGACGACGTCGACAGCGATCACTCCGTCGACCCGGGGTTGTCCTGACGCCGCCCACATGTCCGCAGCCATCCGGGCGCTCTGGTCGAACCTCGGCGTCGCGTTGAGGCTGCGCCACTCACGGTCGGGTTGCAGCGAGCCCCACAGCGCGGCGACGTCGGCGTCGACCGTCGTGCCCGGTGCTGGCAGGGTCATGTCGGCGGTCGGATGGAGCTGGCTCATGTCGAAGCGTCCGTCGGTCACCTGGAGCTCGCCGGCCTGGAGGTACATCCCTGACCCAGCCCGCATCTCGGAGTTGTTCGATGCGAGGATCAGATAGTTGCTGGGTCCCTTCAGGAAGCTGTTGACGCCCGTCACGCCGACGAGACCCCGTTCGACGGTGTCGCGCAGGCGGCCGAGTCGACCGTCCAGGCGGTCGTAGGCCTTGGCGAGCGGTTCGATCAGGCCGCGCTTGGGACCGAGGTGGACGTCGTCGGTGGCGGAGCGCAGCTCGGCGAGGACCTCCTGGGTGCTCGTCGTCGCGGCCATGCGCATCTCGGGAGTCGAGGATCCTCTCGCCGCCACCTGGCTCAGCTGGTCGAACGCTGCGCTCGTTGCGACCGTGGTGTCGACCGCAGCGGTGCTGAGCGCCGAGATCGACCGGATCTGGCGACCGATGACCGGGAGCACCTTCAACGGCGCGACGATCGGGGAGTCCGCTGCGTCACGAGCTGAACGGAACGATTCGGTGGCGGTGAGCAGGTCCTTCTTCACCTCCTTCGTGGTGGGCTCGTCGGGACCGCCGACCGAGTCGACGAAGCTCGAGATGTCGCCCGTCGAGCGCGCATCCACGCGCTGCATGGCGGCGACGCCCGTTCGTGCATCGCTGACGGCGCCGAGCAGTCGGATGCCCGCCAATCCGAGCCAGACGACCAGCACGGCGATCACGATCCACGCCACGATCGGCCAACGTCGCCGAGGTCGTCGTGCCGAGGACGACCCGGAGGACGACTCGGAGGACGACTCCGAGGACGACTCGGAGGAGGTCACGGCAGCGGACTCCACGGGTTCGTCGTTCAGCTCGGTTCCGGCTGCGTCATCGTCTGGTTCCGGCACGAGGACCAACGCTAGCGACCGATGTCGGGAATGCGGCACCGTGGGTGTCCCCGCCGATGTCCGGACCGAAGGGGGCCGACGGCGGAAGGGTCCGCGATCGGTAGTGTCACCTCGATGGAGTCACGCATCGGAACCGACGACGTCGCCAAGGTGGCCCGGCTCGCCCGACTGCGCCTGAGCGACGACGAGCTCGACCGCTTCACCCACCAGCTGGCGGACATCCTCGACCACGCCGCCGATCTCGACGGGTTGGACCTCGCGGAGGTCGAGCCGATGGCGCAGCCGGTGCAGCTCACGAACGTCCTGCGCGCCGACGAGCCCGGGACGCCGCTGGACCGCGACGAGGTCCTCGGTGCCGCTCCGGCGGCGGAGGGCGGTCAGTTCCGCGTGCCGCCGGTGCTGGGGGAGCAACCGTGAGGACGGCGATCGGCATTGCTGCGGGCGTGCGTGCAGGTGAGCTGAGCTCGCTCGAGGTCCTCGACGAGCTGCTCGAACGGGTCGCAATCCGGGAGTCGGAGATCCACGCCTTCAACCACCTCATGGAGATCTCCGCCCGCGATGGCGCGAGCGTGATCGACCGACGCGTGGCGGCCGGCGAGGATCCCGGTCCGCTCGCCGGCGTGCCGATCGCGTTGAAGGACAACCTGTGCACCAGGGGCGTGCCGACGACCTGCTCCTCGAAGATGCTCGAGGGGTGGTTGCCGCCGTACGACGCGACCGTCGTCACCCGTCTGGCTGCTGCCGGGGCGATCGTCGTGGGAAAGACCAACCTCGACGAGTTCGCGATGGGTTCGTCGACCGAGAACTCGGCGTTCGGCCCGACCCGCAACCCGCACGACGTCACCCGCGTCCCGGGCGGTTCCTCCGGCGGGTCGGCAGCGGCGGTGGCTGCCGGGTTCGTTCCGGTCGCGCTCGGCTCCGACACCGGTGGCTCCATCCGCCAACCCGCTGCGCTGTGCGGGGTCGTGGGGGTGAAGCCCACCTACGGCACCGTGTCGCGGCTGGGCCTCGTGGCGTTCGGCTCCTCGCTCGACCAGATCGGGCCGTTCTCGAACGACGTCGCCGACGCCGCGGTCCTGCTGGAGGTGATCGGCGGCCACGATCCATCCGACTCGACGTCGCTGCCGGGACCCTTCCCGACGGTGGTCGAGCACCTCGACGACGGCGTCGACGGGCTGCGGGTCGGCATCGTGTCGGAGATGATGGGGGAGGGGATCGCAGCGGACGTCGCTGTCCGGGTCCGAGCCGCTGCCGACGCGCTCGTCGCCGCCGGGGCCGAGGTCGAGGAGGTCTCCGTCCCCGCCGTGACCTACGGGTTGTCCGCGTACTACCTGGTCGCGCCGGCCGAGGCGAGCTCCAACCTCGCCCGCTACGACGGGGTCCGCTACGGCCTGCGGGTCGAGGCGGCGACCGCTGGCGAGATGATGGAGGCGACCCGGACCGCCGGGTTCGGCGACGAGGTGAAGCGACGCATCATGTTGGGCACCTACGCCCTGTCCGCCGGGTACTACGACGCGTTCTACGGCAAGGCGCTGAAGGTGCGCACGCTGATCCGGCGTGACCTCGATGCCGCGTACTCACGCTTCGACGTGCTGTTGTCGCCGACGTCGCCGACGACAGCGTTCCGCTTCGGCGACAAGACCGACGACCCGCTGGCGATGTACGTCAACGACGTGTGCACGATCCCGTCGAACCTCGCCGGTCACCCTGCCATGTCGGTGCCCTTCGGCGTCGGTGACGACGGCCTGCCCGTCGGGGTGCAGGTGCTCGCTCCGACGCTCGGCGAGACGGTGATGTTCCGGGTCGCCGCCGTCCTCGAAGCTGCGGCCCGGGACAGGAGGACGTCGTGAGCGGGTTCGACGACGACACCTGGGAGATCGTGATCGGGCTGGAGGTCCACGCGGAGCTCCTGACCCGCACCAAGCTCTTCTCCGCCGCCGTCAACCGGTTCGGTGGCGAGCCGAACACCAACATCGACCCGTTGACGATCGGTCTTCCCGGGTCGCTCCCCGTGCTGAACGAGCACGCCGTCGAGCTCGCGATCCGGGTCGGGCTCGCGCTCAACTGCACGGTGCAGCGCTCGGTGTTCGCCCGCAAGAACTACTTCTACCCGGACCAGCCGAAGAACTACCAGATCTCCCAGTACGAGCTGCCGATCAACATCGACGGGTGGTTGGAGCTGCCGTCGGGCGAGCAGGTGGGCATCGAACGCGCGCACCTGGAGGAGGACACCGGCAAGTCCACCCACGTCGGTGGCGGCGGTCGGATCCACGACGCGCAGCACTCGCTGGTGGACCTCAACCGTGCGGGAGTGCCGTTGCTCGAGATCGTCGGTCGCCCGGATCTCCGATCGGTCGAGGATGCCAAGGCCTACGTCGCCGAACTGCGGGCGATCCTCGTCGCCGTCGGCGCGTCGGACGGGAAGATGGAGGAGGGCTCGCTGCGCGTCGACTGCAACGTGTCGGTCCGGCGACGGGGTGACGACGAGCTCGGGACCCGCTGCGAGATCAAGAACGTCAACTCGCTGCGGGCGATGGGCCGCGCGATCGACTACGAAGCCGCCCGCCAGGTCGACCTCCTCACCTCGGGCGAGGAGGTCGTCCAGCAGACGCGCCACTGGAACGACGCCGAGGGTCGCACCACCCTGCTGCGCTCCAAGGAGGACGCTGACGACTACCGCTACTTCCCCGACCCCGACCTCGTGGTGCTCGATCCCGGCCCCGAGTGGATCGCGCGGGTTCGTGCCGAGCTGCCGATGCTGCCGTCGCAGCGGCGGCACCGCCTCGCCGAGGCGACCGGAACGCCGCTCGAACAGACGGCGCTGATCGTCGAGCGTGGCCTGGACGACCTGTGCCTCGCGACGATCGACGCCGGCGCCGACGCGACCCGCGTCCTGACCCACGCCGAGCACAACATGGCCGACGTGCGCGCCGCTGCGGTGACACCGTCCGCGTTCGCCGAGCTCGTCGCGATGGAGGTCGACGGGAAGCTCACCGCGACCCAGACCAAGCAGGTGCTCGCGGAGATGATCGAGACCGGCGACGGCCCGGCGACGATCGCGGCGCGCAACGGCTTCGAGGCGATGGACGCATCAGAGATCGAGGGGATCCTCGACGGGCTCATCGAGGCCCATCCCGGAGAGTGGCAGCGGTTCTGCGAGGGTGACGGCAAGGTCGCGGGGTTCTTCGTCGGCCAGGTGATGAAGGAGACGCGGGGCAAGGCCGACGGCAAGGCAGTCACCGCGCTGTTGAGCGCACGCAGGGGTTGAGAGGTCCGTCGGGAAGCGGTCGGCGTGCGATCATGCCGGGGTGACCGGGCGGAACCGACGACATCGACCGACCACCGGCCATCGGGGCGGCCTGTCGGGTTGGTTCGCGGATCACCGCGGCGCGGTCGTCGTGGCAGTCCTCGTCGTGGTGGTCCTCGTCGCAGCGGGCGCAGCGAAGGTCGTCGCGGACTCCTCCGCCACGAGTGACACCGACTGGCGCGCTGCTGAGATCCGTCGGCTGCTCGACGGCGCCACCACCGAGGACTTCCTCGCCTTCAACGCAGGTGTGCGCCGAGCCGGGAGCGTGGCGCAGCAGGTGCGCGACCAGCCGGACTTCGTGAACGTGCGTGCCACCGCGGATCTCAGCTTCATCCGCTTCCAGCCCGAGGGCTGGTGGTCGGCGTTCACCGAGCGCTGCGTGGTCGCGCAGATCCGTCCGACCGGCGTCGCCGTCTCCGTGTCGAAGTCGGCATGCGTCCGCGTGGAAGCACCGACACGTTGAGGTCCGAGACGTCGAGGATGGTGGCCACGGCACACGACGATCCGGTTCCGGACACCCTCCCGGGATGGCCGGCGCTGGTGAGCCGCGGGCTCGGCAAGGACTTCGGCGAGCGGACAGCGGTGGCGTCGCTCGACATCGACGTCCCCGTCGGAAGCTTCTTCGGTCTCGTCGGACCGAACGGGTCCGGCAAGACGACGACGCTTCGGATGGCGAGCGGTCTGCAACGGCCCGACCGGGGACAGGTGTGGGTCGGTGGACACGACACGTGGGCCGAGCCGGTGGCGGTGCGGCGCCTGCTCGGCGTGTTGCCGGATCCGATGCACCTGTTCGACCGGCTCACCGCCCGGGAGCTGCTCGGCCACCTCGGTGAGCTCCGTGGGATCGGACGTGCCGAGGTGGACCGTCGCAGCGGCGAGCTGCTGGAGGTCCTCGGGCTCGCCGGAGCATCTCACGAGCTCATCGGCGGGTACAGCCACGGCATGCGCAAGAAGACGGCGCTCGCGTGCGCGTTGCTGCACCGACCTGCAGTCCTGCTGCTCGACGAGCCGTTCGAGGGCGTCGACCCCGTGTCGTCGGTGACGATCAGGGGACTGCTCGACCGGTACCGTGCCGCCGGCGGCTCGGTCGTG
>CAYSCB010000061.1:0-11303 GCA_964429335.1 uncultured Aquihabitans sp. | reverse complement strand
TCGTCCGGCGTGGATCGTGAGCCACCTTCTCGTCGCCGTCGGCGTCATCGCCATGGTCGGACTCGGGTTCTGGCAGCGGCAGCGCTGGATCGACGAGCGCACGAAGAGCGAGGCGCTCCAGGCCGAGGCGGCAGCCACCCCGGTGCCGTTGGAGCAGGTGCTCGCGGATGCCGGCGTCGGTCGGTCCTCATCGCCGGCGTCGGTGCCCGATGGCGTGGACTTCCGTCGCGTCGAGATCACTGGCACCTACGACGCCTCCCAGGAGGTGATGGTGCGCAACCGGAGCCGTGACGGCGCGCCGGGCGCGTGGGTGATGACGCCGCTTCGCCGTGACGACGGCACATCCGTGGCGGTCGTCCGCGGCTGGGTGCCCTACGACGTCGATCCGCCCGCCCCACCGTTCCCGGGCTTCGAGCCGCCGAGCGGGAGGGTGACGGTCACCGGCATCGTCCAGCGGTCGCAGGTCCCCGACGCGTTCGGCGCGAGCGACCCCGCCACGGGCACCCTCAGGTCGCTGACCCGCGTCGACGTGCCGCGGCTGGCGAAGCAGGCGGGTGGTTCCTTCGAGCCCGTGTGGGTGCTGCTGGACAGCCAGACGCCATCCCAGGCGTCGACGACGAAGGGGTTGCCGGCCGTGGTGCAGCTCCAGGTACCCACACCAGCGACGAACTTCTCGTACATGGTCCAGTGGTGGATCTTCGCCACGATCGCCCTGGTCGGCTACCCGCTGGTGCTGCGGCGGGTGGCCCGCAACCGGGCCCGCGGCGACGAGACGCCGATGGACGACGAACCGCCGCCACCGCTGCCGCGTGAGGTGGCCGGCACCCGCGATGGTGCCTGAACCGGGGGCGGCGTCGGGTCCGGGCGGAACGGTCGAACCCGGCGAGGTCCGGGAGCGGATCATGGCCGCCGCGATCCGCTGCGTCGCCCGCGACGGGGTCCGCTCGGTGTCGATGGAGGCCGTCGCAGCGGAGGTCGGCCTGTCGCGCAGCACCCTGTACCGGTACTTCCCCGGCGGTCGCAGTCAGCTCGTCTCGGAGACAGCGACCTGGGAGGTCGGTCGCTTCTGGCGCCGCCTCGCCGAAGCAGTGGACGACCTGCCGACGATGGAGGACCGGCTCGTCGCCGGCCTCGTGCTCGGCACCAAGCTCATCCGGCGCAGCACGATCATGGCCAACCTGCTCGAGCCGGAGCTCGACGAGCTCGTGAGCGCGCTGCGCCCGACCGAGACGATCGTGCACCAGGTGATCCGCGACTACCTCCGCGAGATGCTCGAGGTCGAGGCGGCGCACGAGCGGCTGCGTCCCGGGGTCGACACCTCCGAAGCCGCCGACTACCTCACCCGGATGATCCTGTCGTACCTGGGCAGCCCTGCCGGGTGGGACCTGACCGACCGGGAGCAGACGCGCCGCCTCGTCCGCACCGAGTTCCTGGGAGGGATCGTCCGACCGCCGACGTGAGGACCTGGTGCGACGGATGTCACGTTCCCCCGCGTGGCGGTGAGACAGATTTGGTCTTAGTGTTCCATGCATGATCTCGGCCGCCGGGGGGCGCGTCACGCAGGCGGAGCCCGATCCACTCGAACGTCAGATGATCTCGGGTGCAACGGCGCTCGACCTGGCAGCGCACCGCCAGGAGCTGCTCGAGCTCGCATCGACGGTCGAGCCGGGAAGCTCCGAGGAGCGTGTGGTCGACGCGATGTTCGTCTGCGTCGGCAGGTGGGGCCTGTCCAAGACCACGGTGGAGGACATCGCCAGGACCGCTGGGATTTCGCGGGCGACGGTCTACCGGCTGTTCCCAGGAGGCAAGAACGCCATCATCCAGGCCGGTCTGGCCACCGAGGTGACCCGACTCGTCGCTGCGCTGAGCGAGCAGCTCGCTGATCTCGACGACATCGAGTCGTGCCTGGGGCGGGCGGTCAGCATCTCGGCCGTGTTCCTCCGGGAGCACGAGGCGCTCGCCTACGTGCGGGAGCACGAGTGGAGCGCGATAGAGTCCTTCCTGGCGCACGACCGCCTCGACGCGCTCCTGTTGCTGTCCGGCTCTGCATTCGGCCCCTCGCTCATGCGCTTCCTCCCGCCGGAGCAGGCGGTCCGCGCGGCGACCTGGTCGGCCCGGATCGTCGTGTCCCACCTGCTGTCGCCGTCGGAGGAGGTGGACCTCGGCGACGAGGCCGTCGCACGACGGTTCGTTGCCACCTATCTCCTCCCAGGACTCGAGGTCGCAACGTGACCACGGGTCGAGACCAGATCCCAGAGCACACACCACAGGAGCACCCCGAACCATGACCATGAACGAGGAACTGATCGGCCGCGCGGATGTCGACGACCTCGAGGCGATCCTCGCCGTCACCAACACCGACCGTGACGAGGTGATCTCGACGGTGAAGCAGAACGCCGAGGCGATCTTCACCTGGGACTACACCAAGGGCGCTCGCCCCGCTCTCGACAAGCTCTACGAGAAGGCGAAGGTCTCGATGTGGAACGGCCAGACCGATCTCCCCTGGGAGACCGAGGTCGACCAGGAGCAGATCGTGATCGCCAACGCAGCTCAGAACGGCGCCGAGGGGTTGGGCCTCGCCGACTTCGACGTCACCGGCACACCGTTCGAGAGCTGGTCCGACGAGCAGTGGATGCGCCTCGGCATCGAGAGCCAGAACTGGACGCTCAGCCAGTTCATGCACGGTGAGCAGGGCGCGCTGGTCTGCACGGCCAAGATCGTGGAGACCGTTCCGTGGATCGATGCCAAGTACTACGCGTCGACGCAGGTCATGGACGAGGCACGTCACGTCGAGGTGTTCGCCAAGTACCTCGACGAGAAGCTGTCCGGCCACTACCCGGTCAACGCGCACCTCAAGATGCTGCTCGACGACATCATCACCGACAGCCGCTGGGACATGACCTACCTCGGCATGCAGGTGATGGTCGAGGGGCTGGCCCTGGCCTCCTTCGGCTTCATGCACCAGATGACGACCGAGCCGCTGCTCAAGCAGATGCTCCGCTACGTCATGAGCGACGAGGCGCGTCACGTGGCCTTCGGTGTCCTGTCGCTGCAGGACTACTACAAGGAGCTGTCGGACCCCGAGATCTTCGAACGCCAGCAGTTCGCCTTCGAGGCCGCTGTCCGGATGCGTGACCGGTTCCTCCAGCAGGAGGTCTGGGAGCGCATGGACGTTCCGGTCAAGGAGGCCATCGAGCTGGTGATGCTGACCCCGACGCGCCAGCTGTTCCAGATGATGCTGTTCTCGAAGATCGTCCCGAACTGCAAGAAGCTCGGCCTGCTCGACCGCAACGACTCGTGGCTCCGTCGCCGCTTCGAGGAGATCGGTGTGATCCAGTTCGAGGACTGGACCGACACCGGCGAGGAGTACGACGCGTTCGCGCTGACCGACGCGGATCAGCGCAGCGCCTGAGATCACCAACGGCGGGTCCCGTCCCGGGACCCGCCACACGCTTGTTGCCACCTCGGCCGTTCTGACCGGTGTCGGTGCGTGGAATCCGGCCCGGAACCTGGTCGGGTCGCTCACAGGCGCTCCAGTAGCCTGGCGGCGATGTCGCACGACCTGGCCACGGTGCTGCTCCAGCTGCGCCTGCAGGCCTTCGCCTCGAGCGAGGTTCTGGCGACGGCCACGGGGGTGTCCCGGAGCGGCATCGAGGAGCTCCTGGTCCGCGCCGAATCCGATCGGCTCGTGCAACATCGTGACGGACGGGTCGTCGGCTGGACCCTGACGGCAGCCGGCCGTGCCCATGGTCAGGACCTCCTGACGGCGGAGCTGGACGCCGTCGGCGGCCGCAGCGCACTGCTCGAGGCGTACACCGAGTTCCTGCCGCTCAACGCCGAGCTCCTGTCGATCTGCACCGACTGGCAGACCGTCGTCGTGAACGGTGAGCACATCGCGAACGACCACACCGACGCACGTCGCGACGCGGCCGTCCTCGCTCGTCTGGAGCCGCTGCACACGGCGGCGCTGTCGGTGACCACGCGGTTCGCCGGCGCGCTCGATCGCTTCTCGCGCTACGGTCCCCGTCTGGAGGAGGCTCACCGTCACGTCACCGCCGGACGGCCGGAGTGGTTGACGAGGGCGACGGGCGGCTCCTACCACGGCGTGTGGTTCGAGCTGCACGAGCACCTGCTCGCGACGCTCGGTCGCAGCCGTGAGGCCGAACTGACCCCGCGGTACACGCCGACGACGGTCGGTGGTACGTCGGAGGTCCCGGCCGCCGCCGGTCATCCCGAGAACGGAGAGATCCCATGAGCGCGACGTTCGGACGCGTCATCACTGCAATGGTCACGCCGTTCGACGAGCGCGGCGAGCTCGATCTCGACGCAGCGGTCGAGCTCGCGAACTGGCTGGTCGAGAACGGCTCCGACGGCCTCGTCCTGTGCGGGACGACCGGCGAGAGCCCGACGCTCACCGAGTCCGAGGAGCTCGTCCTGTTCCGGACCGTTCGCGGGGCCGTGTCGGTGCCGGTGATCGCCGGGGCCGGGTCGAACTCGACGGCGTCCGCGGTGGAGCAGACCAAGCGGGCGAGCGAGCTGGGGGTCGACGCGATCCTGTCGGTCACGCCCTACTACAACCGACCGTCGCAGGCCGGCCTCGACGCCCACTTCCGTGCTGTTGCTGCAGCGACCGAGCTCCCGGTCATCCTCTACGACATCCCCGTACGGACCGGCCGGAAGATCGACACGTCGACCATCCTGACCCTCGCCCGCGAGGTGCCCAACATCGTCGCCGTCAAGGACGCGGCCGGCGATCCGACCGAGACGGCGAGGCTCATCGCCGACGCGCCATCGGGATTCGAGGTCTACAGCGGTGACGACGCGTTCACGCTGCCGCTGCTGGCGGTCGGTGCCGTCGGGGTGATCTCGGTCGCGTCGCACTGGGTGGGGCGTCAGATGGGCGAGATGATCGACGCGTTCAACAAGGGCGACGTCGAAGCAGCACGTCGGATCAACGCCGGCCTGCTCGCCTCCTACGACTACGAGAGCAGTCCGGACGCCGTGAACCCCGTGCCGACCAAGACGATGCTCCGGGTGATCGGCCTCAAGGTCGGCGAATGCCGACCGCCGATGGGTCCGGCACCTGAGGGCTTGTCGGAGCGGGCTCGCCGAGTGCTCGAGGAGCTCGCCTGATGGCAGCTCCCGTCCACATCACGTTCCTCGGTGGTCTCGGCGAGATCGGCCGCAACTGCGCTGCGCTCGAGGTCGAGGGGCAGATCCTGCTCATCGACTGCGGGTTGATGTTCCCCGACAACGACATGCTCGGCGTCGACCTCGTCCTGCCGGACTTCACGTGGCTGCTCGAGCGCTCCGACGACATCGTCGGCTGCATCGCCACCCACGGTCACGAGGACCACGTCGGCGGGTTGTCCTACCTGCTGCGCGAGGTCGAGTTCCCGTTGTTCGGCACCGACCTGACCCTCGGTCTGGCCCGTGGCCGCATCGAGGAGGCGGGTCTTCTGGGTCGGACCCAGCTGAACGTCGCGGCCGACGGCGACACTTGGGAGATCGGTCCGTTCGAGGTCGAGTTCATCCCGACGACGCACTCGGTGCCCCAGGCCGTCGCGACGGCGTTCCACACGCCCCAGGGCACGATCGTCCACTCCGGGGACTTCAAGATCGATCTCACCCCGGTGGATGGCCGCCTGACGAACCTCTCGAGGCTGGGCGCTCTCGCCGATGGCGAGGGGGTGCGCCTGCTGCTCGCCGATTCGACGAACGCCGATCAGCGCGGTCACTCGCGTTCGGAGACCGAGGTCGGACGTGTGTTGCACCAGCTCATGTATGAACAACGCGGCCGTCGGGTCATCGTCGCGTGCTTCGCGAGCCACATCCACCGGATCCAGCAGCTCGCGGACGCGGCGGTGGACTCCGGTCGTGTGATCGCCCCGCTCGGACGTTCGATGCGGCGCAACATCTCGATGGCCCGCGAGATGGGCCTGCTGCGGATCCCCGACGCGTCGCTGATCGATGTCGAGGAGGTGGACACCCGCCCGCCCGGTGAGGTGCTCGTGCTGTCGACCGGTTCGCAGGGGGAGCCGATGTCGGCGTTGACGCTCCTGGCCAACCAGGAGAACCGTTGGCTGAAGCTGCACCCCGACGACACCGTCATCCTGTCGAGCCACCCGATCCCGGGCAACGAGCACGACGTGACGCGGGTGATCGACAACCTGTTCCGTCAGGGGGTCGAGGTGATCCACTCCGGTGTGTCCGACGTGCATGCGACGGGCCACGCGAAGGCCGAGGAGCTCAAGCTCTACCAGTCGATCCTCAAGCCGGAGTGGTTCGTCCCGGTCCACGGCGAGTACCACCACCTCGTCGCGCACGCCCGCCTGGCCGAGCAGATGGGGACGCGGCACGACCACATCCTCGTCGCGGAGGACGGCGACCGGTTGGTGCTCGACGACGACGGTCTGCGCGAGGTCGGACGGGTGCCTGCCGAGTACGTGTTCGTGCACGGGACCGTCGGCGGCGTCGGCACCGGGGTGCTCTCGGAGCGACGGGTGCTGGCCGACGAGGGCGTCGTATCGGCGATCGTGTGCGTCGACCGCAAGAAGCGCAAGGTGGTCGCCGGTCCGCAGATATCGACCCGGGGCTGGATCTACGAGCCGGAGTCGGGCGACCTGCTCGGTGAGCTCGCACAGCGGGTACGTGGCGCCGTCGAGGGCGGACTCGCCGAGGGCGCGGAGCTGCAGCGGCTGGAGAAGCTCGTCCGCAAAGCAGCGGGAAGCTTCGTGTCGGAGCGGACGCGTCGACGACCGATGATCGTCCCGGTGGTGCTCGAAGCCTGACCGCTGCTCGTTCTGTTGTGCAGAACCAGAAGGAAGCTTCTGGTTCTGCACAACAGAACGGAGTGTGGACGAGCGACGGATGTCACGCGCGCCGAACGTGCTGCTCTTCGCGAGCGGAATGCAAACTGGGTCGGTCGGCCCCCGGAACCGTGCTCGGTCTGAGCCGCTCCGTCGCCCTGGCCGGCCGGAAAGGGTGTCGGGGTGTTCGGACGACTGGGTGGGTGGTGTTGTCGGCGGCGGTGGATCGTGGTCGCCGCCTGGCTCGTGGTGCTCGCCACGGGTGGACTGCTGAGCGGTTCGCTCGGCAGCCACTTCCGTTCGGAGATCGACCTCCCCGACGTCGAGTCACGTCACGGCATGGACATCCTGCGTTCGTCGTTCGGCGGTCTCGGAGCGGGCTCCGCCGGCATGATCGTGTTCCAGACCGACGGTGGGTTCACCGACTCGCAGAAGGCCGAGCTGCAGTCGTTCCTCGAACGGGTCGCCCGCATCGAGCACACCGCGGTCCGCAGCCCGTTCACGCCGATGGGTGCGATGCAGATCTCCGAGACGGGCGACCACGGCACCGTCGCGTACGCGGATCTCGAGGTGCCCAAGCAGCTCGCGATGACCGCTGTGCGGCAGTACGCGGATCAGGTCGAATCCATCGCACCGAAGGTCGACGGTGTCCGCATCGAGTACGGCGGGCGGCTCTTCCAGGGGATCGAACCGCCGAACTCGGAGCTGTTCGGCGTCGCGTTCGCGATCGTGATCCTCATCGTGGCGTTCGGGTCCGTGATCGCGATGGGACTGCCGATCGGTGTCGCGCTCGCCGGGATCGGCATCGGATCTGCGCTCCTGGCGATCCTGTCCCACATCGTCACGATGCCCGACGTCACCACGACGCTGGGGATGATGATCGGTCTCGGGGTGGGGATCGACTACGCCCTGTTCATCGTGACGCGATTCCGCGAGCAGCTCCACCAGGGCCACACGGTGGAGGAAGCGGTGGCGATCGCCCTCGACACGTCGGGACGAGCGGTGACCTTCGCCGGGCTGACCGTGGTGATCTCGCTCCTCGGGATGCTCCTCATGGGCGTGGACTTCGTGCAGGGCCTCGGGATCGGGGCCGCCGCGGTTGTCCTGGTCACGATGCTCGCGTCACTCACCCTGCTGCCCGCACTGCTCGGCTTCGTCGGGACGCGAATCGAACACGTCCACTGGCGTGGACTGCTCGCCGCTGGTCTCGTCGCGGTTGCGCTGCTCGGTGCGGGGTTGCGGTTCCGTCCCCTCACCGCTGGGGCGCTCCTGATGGCGGTGATCGTCCTGGTCGCCGGTCTCTTCTGGGCGCCTCTCAAGCGTCGGATCCCCCGCAGGCCGGTCAAGCCGCTGCGTGAGACCACGGCGTACCGCTGGAGCCGGACAGTGCAACGCCACCCGTGGCTGATGGCGATCGGCGCGTCGGCACTGCTGATCCTGCTCACGATCCCCGCGATGGGCATGCGGCTCGGTCTCCCCGACGAGGGCAACGACCCGGCGGGCTCGACGACGCGGAAGGCCTACGAGCTGATCGCGGATGCGTTCGGGCCGGGCCAGAACGGTCCGCTCCTCCTCGTGGCGAAGCTGCCGTCGGCGGCTGACCCCGCATCGTTGGAGCGCATCACCGAGGCCGTGCGCGAGACCCCGGGCGTGGCCAGGGTCACCCCGGCGGTCACCGACACGGTGCTCAGCGGTTCGTTGGGTGAGCCCGCCGCTGTCCTGTGGCAGGTCGTCCCGACGACGTCACCGCAGGACGAGGCGACCACCACGCTCGTCAAGCGCCTACGTGAGCAGACGCTGCCGAAGGCACAGGACGGCACCGGACTCCGGGTCCTCGTCACGGGCTTCGTGGCGGCCGCTGTCGACTTCACCGACTTCGTCTCGGAACGGATCTTCGTGTTCTTCGCCGCGGTGCTGAGCCTGTCGTTCATCCTGCTGATGCTCGTGTTCCGCTCACTGCTGGTGCCGCTGAAGGCGGTGATCATGAACCTGCTGTCGATCGGTGCCGCCTACGGCGCGCTCGTGATGATCTTCCAGTGGGGATGGGGCAAGGCGTTGTTCGGGATCGAACCGGCACCGATCGAGCCGTTCCTGCCGATGATGCTGTTCGCGATCGTGTTCGGCCTGTCGATGGACTACGAGGTGTTCCTCCTGTCACGGATCCGGGAGGAGTGGGTCCGCACCGGGGACGCGAAGGAGTCGGTGGCCGACGGTCTGGCCGCCACCGCCCGGGTGATCACCGCTGCTGCGGCGATCATGGTCTTCGTCTTCGGCAGCTTCATCGGTGAACCGGCACGGACCGTCAAGCTGTTCGGGTTCGGGCTGGCCTTGGCGGTGCTCCTCGACGCGACGGTCGTGCGGATGCTGTTGGTGCCGGCGACGATGGAGCTGCTCGGTGACCGCAACTGGTGGTTGCCCCGCTGGCTCGACCGCCTCCTTCCGCACGTCAACGTGGAGGGGACCCTCGAGCACACCAACCCCGGCGAGGACGACGAGACCCCGGATTCCGAGCCGGAGCTCGAGTCGATCGGCTGACACCGCCGGGTTCCTCCATCGGTTCCGCCCCAGTGTCACCGGGCGTGGGTAGCGTGGCGGGCACTGTGGCGACCAAGCAGAAGACCGCCTCCCGGCGCACCACCAGCACCAAGAAGCCGCCCAGCGGCCGATCCCGCTCCACGAGCCGGGGTTCAGCGTCGCGTCCGTCCTCCCGTGCTGCGGCCGGTTCTTCCGGGCGTTCGAGCCGAGCGGCGGCAACCGATGCCGGGCCGGGTCCGCTCGCCTCGCTGCTCGAGGGGCACGGTCACGACATCGCCGGCCTCGTTCTCGTCATGGTCGGTGCCGTCACGGCGATCGGCGTGTACGCCGGTGCCGCGGGACCGCTCGGCGCTGGTCTCGCGGCACTCTCGGCCGGGCTGTTCGGACACCTCGACGTGGTCGTCCCGCCGGCGCTCGTCGCCGCGGGCGTGCTCGTCATCGTCAGACCTCGCCATCGTCATGTGGACCTCACCGACAACGACGTCGTGGGTGACGCCGCCGAGGTCGCAGGAGCGACTGATCCGCCACCGCATCTCGTGCTGCGCCGCATCCTGGGAGCGGTGCTCGGTGTCCTCACCGTGGCCGGGTTGCTCCACGTGGCGAACGGCCAGGGTCGTTCGATCGCCGCGGGCGGCCTCGGCGTCTACTCGCGCGCCGGTGGCCTCCTCGGGGCGGGCATCGCGGGAGCGTTCGCGCGCTTCGTCGGACGCTGGGGTGCGTTGGTGGTGCTGGTCGTGCTGGCCGTGCTCTCGGCGAGCCTGCTGACCGGTCGATCGCTGCGCACGTTGGGCCACGACGTCACGCGGACCACCGGTCCGCTCCTGCGTCGCCTCGGCGCCTGGCTGTCCGGTCTGTTCCGGCTCGGTCCGCAACCCTCCGACGACCCGGCGATCGAGGGTGATCCGGGCGTCGTGCTCTATGACCAGGATGCCGGGGCAGCACCCAGACCGAAGCGCGCCCGCTCGAAGAAGCAGAAGCTGCCGGAGGTCGTCGTCGCCGCACCGGAGCCGATCGATCCGGAGCAGCTCGAGATCGAGCTGCCGCCGGGTGTCGCCGGATCCGCGTGGCGTCTGCCGTCGCCGAAGCTGCTGTCGCTGTCGAAGCACCGCGACGTCGACCACCAGGCGGTCAGGGCACGCGGCGACGTGCTCGTGTCGGCGCTGTCCGAACACGGCGTGCAGACCCGCATCGTCGGCATGACCGTCGGGCCGACGGTCACCCGCTACGAGCTCGAGCTCGGCACCGGGGTCAAGGTCGCCCGCGTGACGTCGCTGCACAAGGACATCGCGTATGCGATGGCATCACCCGACGTGCGGATCCTCGCGCCGATCCCCGGCCGCCAGGCCATCGGCGTCGAGGTCCCCAATGCCCAGCGCGTCATCGTCAACCTCGGCGACATCCTCGCCTCCGAGGAGGCACGCCGGGCGACGCATCCGCTCCAGGTCGCCGTCGGACGCGACATCGACGGGGTCGCCAAGCTGATGAACCTCGCGACCATGCCGCACCTGCTGATCGCGGGTCAGACCGGCGCTGGCAAGTCGAGCTGCATCAACTCGATCATCACCTCGGTGATGATGCGGGCCACGCCGGAGCAGGTCCGGATGATCCTCATCGACCCCAAGCGGGTCGAGCTCACCCAGTACAACCGGATCCCGCACCTGCTCACCCAGGTCGTCGCGAACCCGAAGAAGGCGGCGAACGCCCTCAACTGGGCGGTGAAGGAGATGGAGCGCCGCTACGACCTGCTGTCGGAGGTCGGCGTCCGCGACATCACCGGCTACAACGCGAAGTACGACCGTGGGGAGCTCAAGCCGGAGCCGGGCGAGGAGCGGGAGTTCCAGCGCCTGCCGTTCATCCTGATCGTCGTCGACGAGCTCGCGGACCTGATGATGGTCGCGCCGCGTGACGTCGAGGAGTCGATCTGCCGCATCGCGCAGATGGCCCGTGCGGTCGGCCTGC
>CAYSCB010000060.1:0-11377 GCA_964429335.1 uncultured Aquihabitans sp. | reverse complement strand
CCGATGAGATCTTGCGTGCTCTGCTCATGGTCCCAACCTATCCGGCGACGGGGATCCCGACGTGTGGCGATGCCAGCGTCTCGTCCGCCGTGTCCCCGTCGAGCGCGATCAGTCGACGGTGATCCGGGCGAAGAGCTCGGTCTTGCGCTCCTCGAAGGTGTCGAAGTCGATGCGCTTGGCCTCGAAGTCGGCGTGGAGCTCCTCGACCATCCGCAGGAGTTGATCGGCGGAGATCTCCGCTCCGTCGTCCGTGGCATCGAGGTCGAGCGGGGCGACGTCGTCGGTCACCGGTTCGTCGTCGCGGTCGAGTCGGCGCTCCCGCTTGGCGGCGGCCTTCGCCTTCTTGGCACGATCCCGCTGGAGCTTCGCAAAGCTGGTTCGGCTGGCACCCATGTCGTCCTCGATTCGTGTCTCGTGACCGACGCGGCATGCCGACGTCGTCTCCTGCCCGCGGCCCCCGCTCCGTTCGCCCGGTTGCTCGGACGGTGCGCGGTCGTCTTCGACGAGTCCCGGGTGCGGCGCCCTCGCGAGCGGCCCGGGAGGCCGGACCCGCCTAGGTTACGCCGTCGCCGCCGACAACTCACGACGGCCCTACCCGCAACGGGACACCGGAGGTTCCAACGCATGGCCCTCGGCAGCAGCCTGACCGTCGATCTGAGCGACCTGCACCGCATGGACGCCCGTGTCTCAGCGCTCTCCGACGGCACTGACCCACCTGACGGCTCGGCGCTCCTCGCGATCGACCGATTCGGGTTCTCCGCGAACAACGTGACATACGCCACCAACGCCTCGGCGCTCGGCTTCTGGTCCTTCTTCCCCGCACCCGACGGGACCGGGCACATCCCGGTCTGGGCTCATCTCACGGTGCTGCGGTCAGCGCACGAGGGCATCTCGGCGGGCGACTCGTTCTACGGGCTCGCCCCGATGGCCACCCACCTCCTCGTCTCCCCGTCGAAGGTCGGACCACGTGGGTTCAGCGACGACAGCCCGAATCGCCGGGGCCGAGCGCCGGTCTACAACCGGTACCTGCGTCGTGGGAGCGATCCGGTTGCTGCAGCGTCGCCGTCCTCAGCGCTCGAGGTGCTGGCGCGCCCGCAGTTCACGACCTCGTTCCTCCTCGCGATCGATCTCGGCGACCACTCCTGGTACGGAGCCGATGCCATCGTCGTCACGAGTGCATCATCGCGTACGGCCTCAGGGCTGGCGCACGTCATCGGTTCGAGCGGGGGGCGTCCGGCACTGGTCGGACTCACCCGTTCGGACCACGTCACCGATGTGCGGCGGCTCGGCTGCTATGACCGGGTGCTCCCCTACGAGGAAGCAACCTCGCTCCCGGTGGTTCCCACCGCTCTGGTCGATCTCAGCGGAGACGGCGCAGTCGTCGCGCAACTGCACCGGCACCTCGGCGACACGCTGACCCACAGCGCCGTCGTCGGCGCGACCCATCGGCCGGGACAACCCGTCGACACGTCCACGCTGCCTGGCGCGCCGCGCACGTTCTTCCTCGCTCCGGAGGTCGCCGGTCGCCTGACCGAACGGGTCGGCGAGGCTGTCGCCGAGCAGTCGCTGGCCGACGCGTGGGGCAGCTTCGCAACAGCGATGCAGGACTGGATGCGCATCCACGAAGCGACCGACATCGACACGATCCGGTGGGTCTACGAGCAGGTCCTGTCGGGATCGCTCCCACCTCGGGACGGCTGGGTGCTGTCGTTGCGCACCCGCCCCGGAGGCGGACCGTGACAGAAGTTTCAGCCGGCACGGCGACGGGCCGATGAGTGCAGTGATGGAACCACCGATCCCCACCAAGACAGGGCGCCGACTCGGCGAGCGCATCGCGCTCGGCGAGGTGCTCCTGGCGTGGCGCGTCGACGAGGTCATCCCCGGACGCCTGCGCGACAAGCCACGACCCGTCGAGGTCGGCCGCCTCATCGACGTGTCCGTCAGCGGCGCCGCGATCGTCGCACCGTCAGACCCGACGATCCGGCGAGGCCGTGCCGTCGTGATCCGACTCGACGACACCGACGCCGTCGTGCGCGTCCGCCGCATCAGCGCGCTCGAGGGTGACGACGACTGGTGCATCTACGGCGTCGAGTTCGTCGAGGCCGACCTCCACTTCCGGGATTGGATCAACAGCCTGCTCGACGCGCGCCGCCCCAACTCCCGCGAGCTCGGCTGGGACGACGCCGACTGAGAGATCACCCGGACCGGGCTGGCGGTTCGTTCCTACGATGCGACGCGTGACCCACGTCGTCGACATCATCAGCCCGATCACCGGCCTCTGCTCCCACACGATCGCTCCCGGTTCTCACGTCCACGCGGGCATGCCGGTGGTGACGATCGAGAGCATGAAGACCGAGCACCCGGTGCCCAGCACCGTCGACGGGATCATCGAGACGGTGATGTTCGCCCCCGGTGAGGACGTCCTCGCCGGCACGTGCGTCGCCCGCGTCAGAGTGGGTGAGCCCGGAGTCGGCGAGCCGGGCACCGGTTGGCGTGAGGAGGCAGCGCACGCCGTCGACGACCCGCCACCGACCGGGACGGACCGGCCAGATCTGGCAGAGGTCCTGCGTCGCCGTGGGTTGCTCGGCGACGCCGCACGACCCAACGCCGTCGCGCGGCGACGAGATCGCGCCCGACGCACTGCTCGCGCCAACGTCGAGGACCTCCTCGACGACGGCACCTTCTCGGAGTACGGGGGGCTCGCCGTCGCAGCGCAGCGTGGCCGGCGCAGCACCGAGGAGTTGATCGAGCGGACGCCGGCGGACGGACTCCTGACCGGCACCGGCACCGTCGACGGGGTTCCCGTGGCGGTCCTCGCCTACGACGCCACCGTGCTGGCCGGCACCCAGGGGTTCGTCAACCACGGCAAGGCGGACCGCTTGCTCGACATCGTCGACAGGTACCGGCTCCCCGTGGTGCTCTTCGCCGAAGGGGGCGGCGGGCGGCCCGGCGACGTGGACGCCCCGACGGTGACCGGCCTCGACGTCCCGACCTTCGCCCGCTTCGCCCGGCTCAGCGGCCGCGTGCCGAGCGTCGCGGTGGTCGCCGGCTACTGCTTCGCGGGCAACGCCGCGCTCGTCGGCTGTTGCGACGTGATCGTCGCGACCGAGGACTGCAACCTCGGCATGGCGGGACCGGCGATGATCGAGGGCGGCGGGCTCGGGCGCGTCGATCCGACCGACATCGGACCGATCGACGTCCAGGAGGCTGCCGGATCGGTCGACGTCCGCGTCGCGGACGAGACCGCTGCGGTCGAGATCACCCGGGCACTCATCGGCATCGCCTCCGGGACGCCGCTCGTCGCATGGGAGGCAGCGGATCAGGTCCCTCTGCGCGACGCCGTCCCGATCGCCCGCAAGCAGCTCTACGACGTCCGAGCCGTCGTCGAGGTGCTCGCGGACGTCGACACGGCCATCGAGCTGCGCCGCGGTCACGCCCCCGGGATCGTGACGGCGATCACCCGAATCGGAGGTCGACCGGTCGGCGTGCTCGCGAACGATCCCTCGCACCTCGGCGGAGCGATCGACACCGACGGCGCCCGCAGCGCGACGAGGTTCATCTCGATGTGCGACCGCTGGGGCCTCCCGATCGTGTCGCTGTGCGACACACCGGGGTTCATGGTCGGACCCGACGCCGAGGCCACCGGCCAGGTCCGCGCCTTCGGCGATCTGTTCATCGCCGCAGCCAGAGCGCGGGTCCCATGGGTGCTGGTCGTGCTGCGCAAGGCGTACGGACTGGGGGCACAGGCCATGGCGGGCGGCGGGATGCACGAGCCGCTGCTGGCCGTCTCGTGGCCGACCGGTGAGCTCGGGGGCATGGGCCTCGAAGGTGCTGTCCGCCTGGGCTTCGCCCGCGAGCTCGATGCCGTCGATGACCCGCTCGAGCGTGCCGCCCTGGAGGCTGATCTGATCGCACGCGCCTACGAGTACGGGGGAGCGCTCAACGTCGCGTCCCACTTCGAGATCGACGACGTGATCGACCCGGTCGACACGCGCCGCCGCATCCTCGACGCGCTGAGCGCCGCCGGGACCGACCGCCGCGGTCGGGGCTCGCGCTCGTGATCGGGCGGCTCAGGTGACCAGGATGAACGCGAGCAGCACGAGCACCAGCAGCACAGCGACGATGATCCACGGCCACCCGCGGAAGACCTCGACGCGCTTCTGGGAGACCTCGTAGTCCACGTTCGCCTTCGAGCCCACCTTCGGGAGGTGGTGCTGGTTCGGCTTCCGTGGCTTCTGCCCGCTGCTACCCACGCACGCGATGCTAGCGACCCCGGCGGTGTTCACCCGACAGCGGACGAGACGTCGCCGCGGATGTGAGCACGGTCGGACGCGGATACGGTCCCCGATCATGCGACTGGGTGATATCGCGAACGCTGATGCGGCAGCTGCGGGCAGACCGCTCGACGGGATCCGCGTGCTCGCACTCGAGCAGATGCAGGCCCTGCCCTATGCCACGCAGCTGCTCGGCCGTCTCGGCGCGGAGGTCGTCAAGGTCGAGTCCCCCCGTGGCGGCGACATGGGCCGGTCCTCGCAGCCCGCCATGGTGGATCCCGAGGGCCGACAGGTCGGTGCGACCTTCCTGCGGAACAACCTGTCGAAGCGCAGCATGTGCATCGATCTGACGACCGACGAGGGCCGTCGACTCGTGCTCGACCTCGCGCCGCGCTTCGACGTGGTCGCCGAGAACTTCAAGGCCGGGTCGCTCGATCGGATGGGCCTCGGGTACCGGGACGTGTCCGAGGACCATCCCGGGTGCATCTACGTGTCGGTGGCAGGGGTCGGCAACACCACGGATTCGCCGTACAAGTCACGGCCCGCGTTCGCGTCGATCGTCGAGGCGATGTCGGGCATCTACGACTACTCGGCCGCAGGCGACCGCCCGCCGGCTGCTGCTCCCGTCGGTGCGCTCGGCGACATCTCCGCCGGCCTGTTCGCCACCATCGGCATCCTCGCTGCTCTCCGTCAGAAGGAACGCACCGGAGCGGGACAGTACGTGGACATCGCGATGCTCGACGCGCTCATCGCGATGACCGACATCGTCACCAACTTCTGGTCGATGGGCCTGACAGAACGAGCACCCGCGATCCTCGAGAACTTCCGGGCCGCCGATGGGTGGTTCGTCCTCCAGGTCGTGAGAGAACCGCAGTTCGAAGCGCTCGCCGGCGTGCTCGGCGCCGAGTCCTGGCTCGACGACGAGCGGCTCGCGACCCGTGCCGGGTGGGCAGAGCACATGGACGACATCATCCGGCCGACGATCGAGTCGTGGGCGAGCACCCGCACCCGTCAGGAGGCTGCCGCCGACCTCGCCGCCGCGGGCCTGGCATCTGGTCCCTGCCTCACCGCGTCGGAGATCATCGACGACCCGCACGTCGCCATGCGCCACATGCTCGTGGAGATGCCCCGGAGCGACGGGATCACCGATCCGGTCCTGACGCCCGGGAACCCCATCAAGATCTCCGGCGTCGCCGAGGGCCCCGAGTCACGCGTGCCGTGGCTCGGCGAGCACACCGACGAGGTGCTCGCCGAGGAGCTGGGCCTCGGGACGGAGACGATCGCTGCGCTGCGCGAGCGCGGCGTGATCGCCTGACCGTCACGACATCATCCCTGACAAGTGTCAGGGGTCACATCACGCTACGGTTGCCGGCCAACGCCGAGACCGGGGGTCCCGTCCATGCGTCCGAAGCAACTGCTGACCGCAGCGACCGTCGTCGCCATGGCGCTGCTCGCCTCCGCATGCGGAGCGAGCGGCACGACGAAGGCCGACCTCGGCGGCACAGCCACGACGACCACCGCGGCCTCCGCAACCGAGGTCGCTGCGGGACAGTTCGGTGACCTGAAGGACGTCTGTGGCAAGGGTGCGGACACGATCAAGGAGGGCGAGCGGGGCAAGGGCGCCGACAAGCTGTACATCGGCGTCCCGACCGATCGCAGCTCATCGATCCGCCCGGGTCTCAACAAGGAGATGTGGGACGCCTCGGTCGCGTTCGCCGACTGGTGCAACGCAGCAGGCGGCATCGGCGGGTTGCAGATCGAGCTTGTCGAGCTCGACGCTGCGCTTTTCGACGTCCCGAAGGCCATGACCGAGGCCTGTCACTCGGTGTTCGCCATGGTCGGCGGCGGCTGGGCACAGGACAACCTCCAGTTCACCGGCAAGCAGGATTCCGACTTCCACAAGTGCGGGCTGATCGACATCCCCGGGTTCGCGGTCTCGCCGGAGAAGGCCGATTCGAACGGCCAGGTCCAGCCCGTCCCGAACCCGGGCACCTCGGTGTCGAACACGTTCATCCGGGACTACGCCAAGCTCTATCCCGAGCAGTCGAAGAAGGTCGCGATCGCTTTCGCGCAGCTCCCGGCGCTCGAGATCCAGAAGGAGAAGTACAAGGCGGCGCTGGCGGACGTCGGACTCCAGCTCGTCGCGGAGATCCCCTACAACGCCGTCGGCATGGCGGACTGGACGCCGTTCGCCCAGCAGGTCATCGACTCCGGAGCCCAGACGATCATGTGGGTCGGCGAAGCCGGCTTCACGGCGAGCGGGATGTCGAAGCTGAAGGAGCAGGGTTGGAAGGGACGGGCGCTGCTCGAGACGAACATGTACGACCCGCTCCTCTTCTCGCAGGGCAACCAGGGCGTCGATGGCTCAGTCGTCCGGATGACGGTCCACCCCATCGAAGAGGCCGACAAGTGGCCGGCCATCAGGCAGTACGTCGACAACCTCGAGAAATACGTCCCTGACGCGAAGGTGGCGCCCCTCGGGATCCAGTCGACGAGCGCCTGGCTGCTGTTCGCCGTCGCCGCGAACGCCTGCGCCAAGGCGAACAAGGGCGTGATCGATCGGACCTGTGTGCTGCAGCAGGCCGCCGCCCAGAAGGACTGGACCGGAGGCGGGCTCCACGCCGCGACGGACCCCGCCCCGTTCGACCAGGCGAAGTCGAGCTCGTGTTCCATGCTGATGATCGTCAAGGACGGCAAGGTCGAGCGCCTGTACCCGAAGCTCGGTGGACCTGACGACGACGGCGACGGCTTCCACTGCATGTCCGACGGCATCACGAAGGTCCCCTCCAACGCCGGCAAGGGCGTGGTCGACCCGACCCGCAAGATCTGAGCTCGACCCCCGCGCCCCTCCCCCTCATCGCCCTCCCCCCCTCCCGAACTCGGGTCACCCAACTACCGCATCGCGTGCTCGACGACCTGAGTTCAGCGTGGATAGAACAGGGCGAGGCGTTGCACCGAGGGGAGTGGGGTTCCCGGTGTGGGTCCGGCAACGCGGCGAGAGCGAGTGCGTGGTCCAACAGGGCCTCCAACGCCAGGTGGGACAGGCCGTCGCCCGGACCGAGCAGGTCGAGTGTCGCCTCGGTGCGGAGCACGCCTGGCTTGCCCCGTCGTCGCACCTGCGCCAGCATCCCGCCCACCTCGCCGATGGTGAACAGCCCGCGGACGATCCCGTCCTCCACGAGCTGTTCGAAGCGCCCGTTCCTGAGCACAGCCGCAAGATCGACGACCGTCCTGGCGACGGTCGTCACCGCCAGCCCGTCGACGAGGGTCACGTGATCCGGTCGCAGGTCCTCGAGCCGGTACCAAACGACGCCATCGGGCGCATGACGGCGGGGCCGGTCGACGATCAGCGTCAATCGGTCTCGATCCAGGGCATGGAAGCCGTGGATCTGCCCTGAGGATTCGAGGCCGACCACGGCGGTGCCGCCGCCGATCAGAGCGGCGATCCAGAGTCGGCGCTGCAATGTGTCGGCGTGGCCCGGATAACTGTACACGTTCGTCGCACAACGCAACCATCGACCGTTGGCCAGAGCCGTCGTGATCTGCCGTGGCGTCGCTCCGACCTCCGACGCGTCGGCCCGGGTGAACACACCGTGGCGCCCGGCGGCGAGGTCCGACAGAGCTTCTTCGTCCAGTCCCATGGGTGCATTCAAGGCTCGCCACCCAGGCGGTGTCACCGGGGACCGGTCCCCAGGGCAGCAACGCAACGGCCGCCAGCCTCGGCGATCTCGGGTCAGATCGCGACCGCATCACGCACCACGCGACCCGAGTTCAGGGTGGACGGGCGCGGCGTGAGCAGCTGGGCGGACGCTGGGATCAGCGGTCGTGGACCTGACGGAGGAACTGCCGGGTGCGTGCGTGCTGCGGATCGTCGATGACCTGCGCAGGCGGCCCCTCCTCCACGACGACGCCGTCGGCCATGAACACCACCCGGTCCGCGACGTTGCGGGCGAAGCCGATCTCGTGGGTCACGACCATCATCGTCATCCCGTCCTCGGCGAGGGAGCGCATGACGTTCAACACGTCGCCGACCAGCTCCGGGTCCAGAGCCGAGGTCGCCTCGTCGAACAGCATGATCTCCGGATCCATCGCGAGCGCCCGGGCGATCGCCACCCGCTGCTGCTGTCCACCGGAGAGCTGCACCGGGTACTGCTCACCCTTGTCGCCGACACCCACACGGTCGAGGTTCTCGCGTGCGATCCGCTCAGCTTCCTCGGCTGACCGCTTGAGCACCTTGCGCTGGGCGATCATGACGTTGCCGAGGGCCGTGAGGTGCGAGAACAGGTTGAACTGCTGGAACACCATCCCGATCCGACGACGGACCGCGTTGACGTCGGTGTCCGGATCGCAGATGTCGACACCGTCGATGAGCACCTGGCCGGAATCGGGGGTCTCCAGGAGGTTCACGCAGCGAAGCAACGTCGACTTGCCGGAGCCGGACGGCCCCAGCACGACGACGACTTCACGCTCGTCGACGTGGAAGTCGATGCCGCGGAGCACCTCGTTGGCGCCGAAGCGCTTGCAGAGCCCGCGCACATCGACGGTCGAGGCGCTCACCGTCGACCCTCCTGCGTCCGGCGCTCGACGAACCGCGCCAGGTAGGTCAGCGGCAGCGTGATCACCAGGTAGCAGACCGCAGCGGCCATCAGCGGCGTGTAGTTGCCGATCGAGGTCGAGATCGTCCGACCCCAGGTGGTGAGCTCACGCTGGCCGATCGCGACACCGAGCACCGCGAGCAGCGACGTGTCCTTCAACAGGAGCACGAGCTCGTTCGTGAGCGGCGGGAGGATGACCCGGAACGCCTGCGGGAGCACGATCGAGCGCATCGTCACACCCGACGGCATCCCCAACGACCGGGCCGCCTCGACCTGACCACGCGGCACGGCCTCGATGCCGGCACGGATCGTCTCGGCCAGATAGGCACCGGCGACGAGCGCCAGCGCGAGGCACCCCGCCCCCCAGGGTTCGGACAGGAAGCCCGGGAGGTTGTCGGCACCGAACGCGATCGGCAACCCGAACCCGACGATCAGGATCGTCAACAGCGCCGGCAACGCCCGGAACACCTCGATGTAGACCGCTGCGATGACACGTGCCGGTGGGACGTTCGCCTGACGCATCAGCGCCACGATCAGGCCGATCACCAGCCCGCCCGTGTAGCCGATGGCCGTGTACACGAGCGTGTTGCGGGCGGCCTCGGTGACGATGTCGGGGAACTGCGCGGTGAAGTCGCTCCAGCGGAAGAAGCGGTCAGCGAGCGAACCCCACCGGACCGTGACCGCCAGCACGGCCACGAGCACGGCGAGACCGACCAGGAACAGCGCCCACTGGATGATGGTCGAGCGCTGTGCGCGGGTCATGACAGGTGCGGGCCGGTCCGCGCGTCGCTTCGGATGGGTCCGGGTCCGCTCAGGACGTCGGCGGCTTCTCGCCGAAGTACTGCTCGTAGAGCTTCGCGTAGGTGCCGTCGGACTTGGCCTTCTCGAGCCCCTTGTCGAGCAGATCGAGCGTCGCCGTGTCGTCCTTCTTGACGGCCATGCCGTACTTCTCGTCGGTCGCGATCTTCTGGGTGATCACGACGTTGGAGTCCTGGAGGGCCCGGTACGCGTTGATCGGGTAGTCCTGGACGATCGCGTCGATCGTCTTCGCCTCGAGTGCTGCGAAGAGATCCGCCGCACCGGGGAGGGCCTTGATCGTCGCGCCACCCGGCTTGTTGCTGTTGACCCACTCCTCGCCGGTCGTCCCCGACTGGACGCCGATGGTCTTGCCGGCCAGGTCGTCCATGGTCTTGAACTTCGAGGCGTTCTCCTTGAGCACCATCAGCGACTGGTTCGAGTCGAAGTACGGCGCCGTGAAGCCCATGTTCGCCTTGCGCTCGTCGGTGATCGTCACTGACGACACGACCGCGTCGCAGGTCCCGGCGTCCATCGAGGCGAAGATGCTGTCGAAGGGGGTGACCTTGACCTTGAGCGTCCGGCCGGCCCCGTCGGCAATTGCCTGCACGAGGTCGATGTCGAAGCCGGTGTAGCCACTCGGCGTCTTCGTCTTCGTGGCCTCCATCTCCATCGGCTCGTAGGGGATGTCGGAGCAGATGGTGAGCGTCTTGCTCTCCCCCGAACCGCTGGAGCCACCCTTCTCCGTGGTGCTCGAGGCGGAGTTGTCGTTGTTGCCGCACGCAGCGACGACCATGGCGAACGCTGCGACGGTGAGCACCGTCATGGACCGGAGAGACCGCTTGGACATCGTCGTGATCACCTCGTGCGAGTTCGGTATGGGCGCACGGATCGTAGCCGGACGCCGGACGCAGCACGCGCTCCTGGCGATCAGGCCGACGGACGGGCTGGCTCGGGACACTGGATCCCGTGCCGGGTCGTGCCGATGGAGAGAGGTGCCCGAGCTTCGACGCCCCCACCTGGACCTCGACGATGCGATCGACCCCACGTGGAACGAGGCGGCCCCCGAGTTCGTCGCCGCAGCCAACGCGGTGTCGTTGTTGATGCCGTTCGTCGAACCCTGGTTCGCATCCTCGGTCCGACGGTCGATCCCCCACCTCGATGCCCGACAGGCCTCCATCGCCCGCGTCTTCGTCCGCCAGGAGCTCGAGCACCAACGACAGCACCGCCGGTTCAACCACCAGCTCGTCACCGCATGTCCCGGTCTCCAGCGGCCGCAACGTCGGACCCGACAGGTGTACGGCTGGCTCGCCCGGACACGGTCGCTGCGATTCGGTCTCGCCTTCGCGGCAGCGTCGGAGACGATCGCCTACAGCCTCGCCCGCTGGACCAGCGACCACCTCGCGGAGTTCCTCCGCGGCGCCGACCCCGTCGCGGTCGACCTGTTCGTCTGGCACCTGGCAGAGGAGGTCGAGCACAAGTCCGTCGCCTTCGACGCCTGGATGACCGTCGACGGCTCCCGTTGGCGCTACTTCCGGGCCGGCGCGCTGTCGCTGGTCCTCCTCGCCTGGTTCAGCCTCTGGTCGATCATCGTGATGCTGCACGCCGGTCGTCGCCTGCACCTGCCGACGACCTGGTGGCGTCTCGGTCGGTTGGTGCTCAGCTTCACCTTCGAGGTGATCCCCACGATGTTCGTGTCCTCGCTACCTGGAC
>CAYSCB010000059.1:0-11433 GCA_964429335.1 uncultured Aquihabitans sp. | reverse complement strand
AGTAGCCCTGGTTGGCGAGGAACGGGGAGATGCCGCCCATGTTGTCGGCCATGTTCCCGGCGAAGCCGTGCAGGAGGATGACCGGGCGTGGGTGTCGCCGGCTCGGGACGCACCCGGCGACGTTGGCGCCGGGCGGAGGTCCGGTCAGGTCCGCCATCGCGGTGACGAGTCCCTCGTAGAAGTCCGCCGGCACGCGGTAGCGCTGGCCGGGCTCCGGTGGTGGCGTGCATGCGGAGCCCGTGAGCGCGATCGCGAGCACCGCGACGACCAGCAGCGCCAGACGTCGGACACGAAGGTCGGTCCCACCTGTCGAAGTTCCCAGCATCTCCCGTCCCCCCGGACGCTCGCAGCGCCCTGTCGCAGCGCCCTGTCGCCGCGCCCGCGGGCATCATGCGGGCGTGCGCTCGACGGTACCACCCGGCAGGATCGACGCCATGAGCGCCGATCCCGTCACCCGCGCCGAGGACATTGCCGAACAGGTGCTGTTCCCCGCCGCGCTCGACACCGACCGCTCGGACCTGCTGCCGAGCGCCAACCTCGACGCGATCGCGGAGGCCGGCCTGTACGGGCTGTTCGGACCGGAGCACCTCGGCGGCGTCGCCGCCGATCTCGGGACCGGCAGCGCGGTCGTCGAGCGGATCGCGTCGGGCTGCCTGACGACCGGACTCGTCTGGTTGCAGCACCACGGGCTCGTCGGGAACCTGCTCCTCGGACCCGAAGGGCTCCGCGACGGGTTCCTCGCCGACCTGTGCATCGGGGCCAGACGCGCCGGCATCGTGTTCACCGGCCTCCTCCCGGGACGTTCGACGCTGCTCGCCCATCCGTCCGACGACAGCTGGATCATCGACGGCCACGCCCCGTGGGTGTCCGGCTGGGGTCGGATCGACACGCTGCAGGTGGCGGCCCGTGGGCCCGACGACACCGTGGTCACCGTCGTGCTCGACGACCTGGACCGTCCTGAGCTGACGGCGCGACGCCACGACCTCGCGGCCCTCGACGCGAGCGGCACCGTACGGCTGCGGTTCGACCGGGTCGTCGTCGGGACGGACCGGGTGCTGAGCGTCGTCGAACACGACCCGGACGCCGTCAGCGGGTTGAGCCTCCGGCTGAACGGGTCACTCGCGCTCGGCGTCGCGCGACGGTGCTGTGCGCTGCTGGGCGAGGGTCCGCTCGACGATGAGCTCGGCCGCACCCGTGACCGGCTCGACCGCGCGACAGCGGACGACATCGCAGAAGCCCGTGCGTCCGCATCCGCGTTCGCGTACCGTGCGGCAACCACCCTGCTCGTCCACACCGGGAGTCGGGCGATCGAAGTCGACCAGCATCCGCAGCGACTGCTCCGGGAGGCGATGGCGTTGATGGTGTTCGGGTCCCGTCCGGCGATCCGCAGCGCCTTGCTCGCCAACATCTGATCCCGCACCCGCAGGACCGGCACAACTACAGCGGAGGTCGACCATGCGTGACCTGTACGGCTCAGCGATCTACTGGCTGGAGGGACTGCCGCACGCGCCACGCCCGTCGCTGTCGGGTCGCGTCGACGCGGACGTGGCGATCGTCGGCGGCGGGTTCACCGCTCTGTGGACCGCCCACCACCTGCTCGAGGCGGATCGCTCGCTGCGGGTCGTGATCCTCGAAGCCGAGGAGGTCGGCTTCGGCGCGAGCGGACGCAACGGCGGGTTCGCGATGACGTTGCTCGACATGAGCCTGGCCCACCTGCGACGCAACCACGGCGACGCAGCGGCGCGTGCCGCCCACGTTGCCGTCGCCGAGTCCGTCGAGATGATCGGCGCCACCGTCGCCGCCGAGGGCATCGACTGCGACTGGACCCACGGCGGGCTGATGGTGGTGGCCACGAACCAGGGCCAACTGCGGCGCGTGCGCGACGACCTCGAGGCCGCCGACGCGATGGGGCTCGACGGGTTCCGGGAGCTCGGCGCATCCGAGGCGCGAGCGGAGGTCGACTCGCCGACCTACCTCGGCGCGCTGATGGAGGAGCGCTGCGCGGTGGTTCAGCCTGCGAAGCTCGCCCGTGGGCTCGCGGACGCTGTCGAGCGCCGGGGAGCGACGATCTTCGAGGCGACGACGGCCCGGACGATCGAGGAGCAGGGCGCCCGGGTGCGGATCGGCACCGACGGCGGCGAGGTCGTCGCCGATCAGGTGGTGCTCGCAAGCAACGCCTGGGCGCGGAACCTGCCGTGGTTCTCCGGCAAGGTCGTGGCGCTGTACACCTACGTCCTGCTGACCGAGCCGCTCAGCGACGAGCAGTGGGCCTCGGTCGGCTGGGAGAACCGACAGGGGATCGAGGACAAGCGCAACTTCGTCCACTACTACCGGCGCACCGCGGACGGCCGGATCCTCTGGGGCGGACGCGACGGCGTGATCCACGCCCAGCTGCCCGGCCGGTCGGCCATCCGACCCGGCTACGACCGCAGCCGGGTCGTGTCCTCACGCCTCGAAGCGACGTTCCGCGCGACGTTCCCGCAGCTCGCAGCGGTCCGGTTCACCCACCACTGGGGCGGGCCGGTCGGCATCACCGCGAAGTTCCTGCCCCAGGTCGGACGCCTCGACGGCGGCCGCGTCCACTACGGCCACGGCTACAACGGCCACGGCGTCGCTCCGACCCACACGGTCGGTCGGATCCTCGCCGAGCGGGTTCTCGGCAGGACCGGTCCACTCGATCAGCTGTGCTTCGTCGACGCGGAGGAGCCGGCGTTCCCGCCGGATCCGCTGTTGTGGCTGAGCGCCGAGCTGACCCGTCAGTCGCTGCTGCGACAGGACCGCCAGATGGACGCCGACCGCGAGGTCGGCGACATGGACCCGTGGCTGCTGCGGGTGATGGACAAGCTCAGCTGAAGGCGTGGTCCTCTGATCGGAACCGGCTCGCCCGGAACCGGTAGCTGAACGAGAAGCCCGGGTACATCGCGATGACCTTGCCGGAGCTGCTGTTCTGGTACCAGCTGTTGCAGCCGCCCGACTTCCACACGGTCCGCTCCATCGCGTCGTGCACCCAGGTGGTGTAGCGGTCCTCGGCCTCGACCGTGGGTTCGACCGCGTTGTGGTTGCCGTTGCGGGTCCGCTTGATGCAGTCGAGCGCGTAGCGGAGCTGCGACTCCATGATGAACAACGCCGAGGTGTGGCCGATCCCGGTGTTCGGTCCGAGCATCAGGAACAGGTTTGGGAACCCGGGCATGGTCGTTCCGAGGTACGCCCGTGGGAACTCGGCCCAGAGGTCGGTGATCGGTGTGCCCTTGCGGCCGGTGACGGTGAAGGTCGTGGCGCCGTCGGTGGCGTCGTAGCCGGTCGCGTACACGATCGCGTCGAACTCGACCTTGTTGCCCTGCTTGGTGATGATGCCGGCGGGGACCACCTCGTCGATGCCGTCGCCGCCGTCGTGCAACGTCACGTTGGGTCGGCAGTAGGCGGGGTACAGCGTCGAGGACACGATGATCCGCTTGCAGCCGATCGTGTAGTCCGGGGTCACCTTGCGCCGGATCTCGGGGTCGGGGATCTGACGACGGATGTGGGCGAGCGCCTGGCGCTTGGCGATCAGGTCCAACAGGCCCGGCCAGTACTTGAACCCGAGCACGCGCGTCTCGAGTGCCAGGTAGATCGCCGATCGCAGCGCCCCGTAGATGTAGCGGTTCTTGAGCAGCCGCCGTTCCAGCGGGCTGAACTTGCGGTCGCGACGGGGGAGCACCCAGTGCGGCGTGCGCTGGAAGACGTGCAGCTCCTCCACCTCGCCTGCGATCGCCGGGATGATCTGCGCGGCGCTCGCACCGCTGCCGATGACAGCGACGCGCTTGTTCGAGAGGTCGTAGTCGTGGTCCCAGGCGTTGCTGTGGAACGAGTGACCCTCGAAGGTGTCCCGACCCTCGAACTCAGGGATCTTCGGGTTGCTCAGCGGGCCGGGGCCGAGGATCACGAACCGCCCCAGGAACTTGCGGCCGTCGCGGGTGCTGATCACCCAGTGGTGCTTCTTGTCGTCCCAGTCGAGCGCGGAGACATCGGCGTTCAGCTCGGTCCGTTCACGGATGTGGTGCTTGTCGATGATGTAGTTCGTGTACTCCTCGAGCTCGTCGCGCTCGGCGAACATCTGGCTCCACGGGTAGGGCTCCGAGGAGATCGAGTACAGCGGCGACTGCACGTCGACCGCAGCTCCGGGATAGGTGTTCTGACACCAGGTGCCGCCGAGGAAGTCGCGGCGTTCGAGCACGATCCAGTCGTCGATGCCGGCCTTCTGCAGACCGATCACGGCGCTCTGGCCGCTGAATCCGCTCCCGATGACGATCACATCATGGACGTCCACCGCATCCTCCTCGCAGGGCGCGGCGTTCATCGGCCGCATCTGGCAATGGGTGTTGTCAGTTTCAGGCCTCGGGCGCCGGGGGTCAAGCACCACATGTGTCACACCGCTGTTCCGGGCCGTCTGTCGCAGCGATCCTGTCGCCCGAAGGCCCGATCGGCGACAATCGGAGCGATGACCTCCACCTCGCCCCGTCGATCGTCGGCACGCGGGTCCGGTCGCTCCTATGGCGGCGTCCCCGCCGAGGTGCGCGTCGCCCAGCGGCGTGACCGCTTCCTCGACGCCGGACTCGACCTGTTCGGGACCAAGGGCTACCAGGCGACGAGCGTCCGGGCCGTCTGCCGTGAGGCCGGCCTGTCGGAGCGGTACTTCTACGAGTCGTTCGCCAACACCGAGGCGCTGCTCGTCGGGGTGTACCAGCGATGCACCGACAAGATGCACGACGAGATCCTCGTCGCGATGGCCACCGGTGACCGTCGGGCGTCGACCGCGATGGAGGCACTGGAACAGGTGGTGCGCACCACGCTCGACGCGTTCTACGCCTCGGTCAGCGACCCGCGGGTGCTGCGGGTCTGCTGGTTGGAGGTGCTCGGCGTGAGCACGCTCGTCGACTCGACCTACATCTCGGGGATCGACCGGTTCGCGCAGCTCGTCGCGACCGTGATGGCCGGGACCTTCGGCGTGGGCGCCGACGAGCAGCTGCGCCTCATCGCCACCGGACTCGTCGGAGGTGTCATCATGACCGCAATCCGCTGGTACCTCGACGGCCAGCACGAACCGGTCTCGACCCTCGTCGAGGCCAACGCGGTCCTGTTCCTCGGCGTCGCACACCAGCTCGCAGCGCGGGCCTGATTCCACACGGATCCGTCAGGAGAGGAACCCCAATGGTGTCGTCGAATGACCAGTCGGCCGCAGCGCAGCCAGGCGCAGCGACGTCGACCACCAGCGCAGGCAGCGACTTCGACTGGGAGGAAGCGGCGTCCTGGCTCGACGGGCTGCCCGACGGTCGCGGTCTCAACATCGCGCACGAGGCGGTGGACCGTCACGTGCTCGCCGGCCACGGCGACCGTGTGGCGCTGCGCCACCTCCGCAAGACCGGTGACGTCGTCGACGTCACCTACGGCGAGCTCCGTGCGTCGACCAACCGCTTCGCGAACGTGCTCGAGGACCTCGGCGTCGGGCGGGGTCAGCGGGTGTTCCTGCTCGCAGGCCGTGTGCCGGAGCTGTACACCGCCGCACTCGGCACCCTCAAGCGGGGTTCGGTGCTGTGCCCGCTGTTCGCTGCGTTCGGTCCCGAGCCGATCCACCAGCGACTCGACCGCGGCGATGCGGTGGCGTTGGTGACCACCGCGGCGCTGTACCGCAAGAAGGTGTCGGCGCTGCGCGACCGTCTCCCGGCGCTCGAGCACGTGCTGCTGATCGACGGGGACGGGCACGCGGACCCTGACGCCGGCGTCCACGACCTCGCCGAGCTGCTCGCCGCAGCGAGCAGCTCCTACGAGATCGGACCGACCGACCCCGACGACATGGCGTTGCTGCACTTCACCTCGGGGACCACCGGCATGCCCAAGGGCGCCGTGCACGTGCACCGGGCCGTGGTCGCCCACCACGCCACCGCCCGCGTCGCCCTGGACCTCCAAGAGGGCGACACGTTCTGGTGCACCGCGGATCCCGGATGGGTGACCGGCACCTCCTACGGGATCATCGCCCCGCTCACCCACGGGGTGACGAGCATCGTCGACGAAGCCGAGTTCGACGCCCGTCGGTGGTACGAGACGCTCCGGGACCAGCACGTGAGCGTGTGGTACACCGCCCCGACGGCGATCCGGATGCTGATGAAGGCCGGCGACGAGCTCGCACGCAGCGTCGAGCGACCGGCGTTGCGGTTCATCGCATCGGTGGGGGAGCCGCTCAACCCCGAAGCGGTGCTGTGGGGACAGCGGGTCCTCGACCGCTCGATCCACGACAACTGGTGGCAGACCGAGACGGGCGGGATCATGATCGCGAACACCGCGGATGCGGAGGTCCGCCCCGGATCGATGGGCCGGCCGCTGCCCGGCATCGAGGTGGGCCTCGCCCGGGTCGACGACCAGAACCAGCCGGTGCTCGACGCCGACGGCGCCCCCGTCCCGGTCGACGGGCCGGACGAGGACGGGATGATCGTCATCCGACGCGGGTGGCCGTCGATGTTCCGTGGCTACCTCCACGACGACGAGCGCTACCGTCGGTCCTTCGCCGGGGACTGGTACCTCTCGGGTGACCTCGCCAGCCGCGATGGCGACGGGTGGTACTGGTTCGTCGGACGAGCCGACGACGTCATCAAGACCGCCGGCCACCTGATCGGTCCGTTCGAGGTGGAGAGCCTGCTCATGGAGCACCCAGCGGTCGTCGAGGCCGGCGTGATCGGCGTTCCCGACGACGTCGCCGGCAACATCGTGAAGGCGTTCGTGGTGCTGCGCCCCGGCGTGGAACCGACCGAGGACCTGATCCTCGAGCTCCGGGGGTTCGCGCGCAGCCGTCTCGGCCCCGCGGTCGCACCGCGGTCGATCACGGTCGTGGACGGACTGCCCCACACGCGCAGTGGCAAGATCATGCGGCGACTGCTCCGCGCCAGAGAGCTCGGTCTCCCGGAGGGCGACCTCTCGACGCTGGAGACCGACACGGGAGAGACCGACACGGGAGAGGCTGAGCGGTGACGAACGATCCCAGCACGACGCCGGAGCTGCGAGCGCTGCCCGACGACCTCGACGCGGAGCGTGCCGAGTCGCTCCTCGCCGACATGACGCGGGTGCGTCGCTTCGAGGAGCGCTGCGTCGAGCTGTACTCGGCCACCAGCATCCGGGGGTTCCTGCACCTCTACATCGGCCAGGAGGCGATCGCCGTCGGCGTCATCGGCCGGCTCGGGGAGGGCGACGCCGTGGTCGCCACCTACCGGGACCACGGCCATGCGCTCGTCAAGGGCGTGTCCATGCGGGCGGTGATGGCGGAGATGTTCGGTCGCGTCGAGGGATGCAGCCGCGGACGTGGTGGTTCCATGCACCTGTTCGACGCGTCCGCCCGCGTGTACGGCGGCAACGCGATCGTCGGAGGAGGGCTGCCCGTCGCGGTCGGCCTCGGCCTCGCGGACATGCTGCAGCGACGCGATGCGGTGACCGCCTGTTTCTTCGGGGAGGGCGCGGTCGCCGAGGGCGAGTTCCACGAGTCGATGAACCTCGCGGCGCTCTGGAACCTGCCCGTCCTGTTCTGCTGCGAGAACAACCTGTACGCGATGGGCACGGCGCTCGAGCGCTCCGAGGCCGACACCGACCTGGCGGTGCGCGCCGCCGGCTACGGCATGCCCGCCTGGTCCGTCGACGGCATGGACGTGGTCGCGGTCGATGACGCCGCCCGCCGTGCTGTTGCGACGATCCGGGGAGGCGGTGGACCGGTGTTCCTGGAGCTGCGGACCTACCGCTTCCGGGCCCATTCGATGTACGACCCGGAGCGGTACCGCACCAAGGAGGAGGTCGAGGCGTGGCGTCGTCACGACCCGATCGACTCGTTCGCCCGACGACTGGAGGCGGCCGGCCTCCTCGACGTCGAACAACGACAACTCCTCGAAGCCGAAGCGAACCGGGAGATCGACGACGCCGTCGCGTTCGCGGAGGCCGGCTCGCTGGAACCGGTCGACCAGCTCGAGCGCTGGGTGTACTCGGACGGCTCGACCGCCGGCATCGGAGTGCGGAGGTGACCGGCGTGGACACCAGCGGTGAGGGACCCGTGACGATGACCTACCGCGAGGCGCTGCGTGACGGTCTGCGCGACGCGCTGCGGCGCGACGACCGCGTGTTCCTCATGGGCGAGGACATCGGCGCCTACGGAGGATGCTTCGCGGTCACGCTCGGCCTCTGGGAGGAGTTCGGTCCCGAGCGGGTCCGGGACACGCCGCTGTCGGAGTCGGCGTTCGTCGGCGCGGGGATCGGCTCGGCGCTGGGTGGGATGCTTCCCGTCGTCGAGATCATGACCGTGAACTTCAGCCTGCTGGCGCTGGACCAGATCGTGAACAACGCCGCGACGATGCTGCACATGTCGGGTGGACAGTTCAACGTGCCGCTCGTGATCCGCACGACGACCGGTGCCGGTCGCCAGCTCGCTGCGCAGCACAGCCACAGCCTGGAGGGCTGGTTCGCTCACATCCCGGGCATCCGGGTGGTCACACCGTCGACGGTCACCGACGCCCGCGGCATGTTGTGGACCGCGATCGAGGATCCGGACCCCGTGATCATCTTCGAACACGGCGCCCTGTTCGGCCTCTCCGAGGAGGTCCCGAGACAGCTGGTGCCGGTCGATCTCGACCGCGCCGCGGTGCGACGCAGCGGCACCGACGTCACCCTCGTCACCCACGGCGGCTCCCTGCACACGTCGCTGACCGCCGCCGAGGTGCTCGCGGAGGACGGCGTGTCGGTGGAGGTGATCGATCTCCGCTCCATGCGACCGCTCGACATGGACACGATCATCGGATCCGTGGTCAGGACCGGTCGGCTCCTGGTGGTCGAGGACGGCTGGCGGACCGGCGGCATCGGTGCGGAGATCGCGGCCCAGGTCGCCGAAGCGGCCTTCTGGGACCTCGACGCCCCGGTGCAGCGGCTCGCCTCGGCCGAGGTGCCGATGCCCTACGCAGCGCACCTGGAGGCGGCCGCGATGGTCGCCGTGGACGACGTCGTCGCCGCAGTACGCCGGACGGTTTCCTGATGTTCGAGTTCACCATGCCCTCTCTCGGGGCGGACATGGAGGAGGGGGTGCTCTCGGCCTGGTACGTGCAGGAGGGCGATCCGGTCGAGCGTGGCCAGATCATCGCCGCGGTCGACACCGACAAGGCGGTCATCGACGTGGAGGTGTTCCACAGCGGTGTGGTGCAGCGCCTCCTGGTCGAACCCGGGGCCTCCGTGCCGGTCGGCACCCCGCTCGCGGTGATCGTCGATGCATCCGACGCAGCCGCACCGCCGGAGCCCGTGGCGGTCACCGGTGCCGCTCGGGTGCACCACGCCTCTCACGTCCTGTCGCCGCTCGTGCGACACCTGGCGGACCGACTGCACGTCGACACGACCACGATCGCCGGCACCGGCCCCGGCGGACGGGTCACCCGCGCTGATGTCGAACAGGCCGGCGCTGCGGCACCGCGCACCCGGGAGAAAGGCTCCCGGCTCAGGGCGTCGCCGCGGGCACGTCGGCTGGCGGAGCAGCGCGGCGTGGACCTCACGCAGATCACCGGGTCCGGACCGGGCGGCGCGATCCAGGAGCGTGACATCCTGGCTGCACCGTCACCGAGCGCCGACGTGACAGCGAGCGGCGAGGAGCAGAAGGCGGACCGCTCCACCACGATGCGTCGAGCGATCGCACGGGCCATGGAGCGCTCGAACCGCGAGATCCCCCACTTCCACCTGACGCAGCTGGTGGACCTCGCAGCGCTCCGAGCGCACCTCGACGCGGTCAACGCGTCACGTCCGCCGGCCGAGCGGTTGCTGCCTGCGGCAGCGCTGCTGCGAGCCACCGCGCTCGCCGCACGTGGGGTGCCGGAGCTGAACGGGTTCTGGGTGGACGACGAGCTCCGGCCAGCCGAGAACGTGAACGTCGCCGTCGCGGTCAACCTGCGCGGCGGCGGCCTGATCGCCCCGGTGCTGCACGACGCTGACACGATGGAGCTCGACGAGTTGATGGGTCGGATGCGGGACCTGGTGGAGCGGGCACGCCGGGGCAGCCTGCGCGGCTCCGAGATGCAGGGAGCGACGCTCACGGTCACCAACCTCGGCGACCGTGGCGTGGACGTCGTGCACGGCGTCATCTACCCGCCGCAGGTGGCGCTGGTCGGCGCGGGACGGATCGTCGAACGCCCCGTCGTCGTCGACGGCGACGTGGTCGCCCGACCGTCGGTGATCCTCACCCTCGCAGCGGACCATCGCGCGGTGGACGGCCAGAAGGGCAGCCGTCTGCTGGCCCGCATCGACGCCCACCTGCAGGAACCCCACAGGCTCTGATCTGAACAGGCTCGATCTGAACAGGCTTGATCTGAACAGGAAGGACACGCACATGGACCGTGACGCTGCGCTGGAGGCGGTGACGGCGTCGCTGCGACGCATCGCCCCGGAGATCTCGCTCGACGAGGTCGACCACGACGCCGACCTGCTCGAGGAGCTCGAGCTCGATTCGATGGACTTCCTGGCGTTCGTGACCGATCTGCACGAACGCACCGGTGTGGAGATCCCCGAGTCCGACTACCCGAAGCTGTCGTCGGTCGAGGCGGTGCTGGGGTACCTCGTGTCCGGTTCGACCACGACGCGGACCGACACCACGTGAGCTGAGCGGGGGACCTCCACTCCGCCGTCCCGGGAGACGTCCAGGGGTGCGCGGTCCCGCTCGAGCGCGTCGGCCAGCCAGGCACGCACGATCCGTCGGGCCGGATCCGACCAACGCAGGTGGACCGACCGACCTGCGACACCGCTCCGGGGGGTCGACGCGCCGGTCCAGTCCCGCAGCCGCACGATCACGCCGTCGCCACGGTGCGCACGCTTGACAGCGACCACCTCGACATCGGGGTCGTCGAGGCTGACGGGCCAGATCGGCACTGGACGACCGACCGCTGCGTCGACGATGCCGGTGAGCCTCCTCGGGTCCTGTACCGTCTCCAGACTCCAGGCGAACGCCGCGGTCTGCGTGCTCGTCCGCCATCCCCACGCGGGCGCCATCACCGGCACCACCCCGAACGCGAGCTCCTTGAACGGCGCCCGTGCGACGAGCACCTCGGTCGTCCCGTCGTCGTCGACGTGGACACCGGTCGGCGACGCGGTCGCGAGCGCGACGCCCGTCCCGTCGCCCGGGTTCGTGAACAGGAACGAGTGCAGCGGCCAGAACGTCGGCTCGTAGAAGCGTCGCAGCGGACGGCGGACGACGCCGCCGGGTTGGTCCATCGTGATCGACGACGCCGCGTCCCGGGGCCGGATCACGAGCGTGATCGACCGGCGACGGCGCGGGTGCACCGAGGTGACGGTGACGATGGTGGCGTCCTGGGCGCGCAGCGTGTGGGTCAGCACGACGTCGTGGTCGTCGCAGCGGGCCCTCACCTCGACCCGTGCACCGTCGTCGGTGAGCTCAGC
>CAYSCB010000058.1:0-11454 GCA_964429335.1 uncultured Aquihabitans sp. | reverse complement strand
ACGTGCACATCGTCGCCCAGCTTCGGAAGGACTCGCCGAAGGAGACGACGCCGTCGTTCGGGTCGCTCTTCCACGTCGTGGCGTTCATGAGCCGGTCGTAGATCGCGTTCGCGGGTGTCGACGCCTTCGCCGGGTCGAATCCGTCGACCGTGATGGGTGGGCAGCTCGGGACCGGTGGGTTGTCCGTGTTGTTCCATGGCGTCTCATCCGGCAGCAGGAACCGGAAGGTCGTGTTCACTGCATTGACGCCCGACGGTCCTGGGTGCATGTCGCCCGAGCAGTACTTGGTCGTAGCGCCGTCGTAGCGCGTCGTGGCGTCGGCTCCGTACTTCGTGACCAGCGACGTGCGTTGTGAGGAGGTCGGCATGTTGGTCGTGCAGGTGGTCCCGACGTTCACCCAGGGCGCGTCGAAGACCTGGAACGTGAGGTCGCCCGTTCCCTTCGAGGTGACGTCCAGGGCGTAGAAGTACCCGTCGGTCGCATACTCGTCGTTGGTGGTGCTGGTGCAGCCGTACTCGCGTGGTGACCCGCCGCAGACCTTGCTCTGGTAGCGGTCGCCCTGCTGCTTGTCGGTCCGAGGCCCGCTGATGTTCACCCAGAGCTGCGTGCCGGGATCAGTCGCGTCCGGATCGTTGCCGAGCTTGTTCTGCGGCGATCCCATCGGAACCGGAGCCACGTACTCCGCCACCGCTTCTCTCGACATGCGGACCTTGTCCATGCCGATCAGACCGAGGAAGTAGGTCGGGACGTCGGTCGTCACCTTGACGCGCAGGCGGTTCGGGTTGGGCTCCTGGGTGACGGCGACCACGTTGTTCTGGGCTCCGCCGACCGGATAGCCGTTCTTGGCGACGACCCCTCTCGCTGTCGTCGTCGCCGTCGGGAGGTCACCTGGCAGGAAGATCACCCCCGCGTGTGCTCCGGAGTCGGCAGCGCGCTGGATCCGCTCCGCCTGGAGGTACCAGTTGGAGATGTCGACCGCGAACCCCGCGAAGAGCACCATCGTCAGCAGCGTCAACGCGAGCCAGACCATGGCGATCCCCCGTTCACGGCGGTCGCGCTCGGACCAGCGCTTCGGGCGTCGTGGCACCAGCCGGCGCAGTCCCCCGCGGCGCAGTCCCGTGCGAGGCTCGTGGCTCAGCACTGGTCACCCGGCACCGGCTCGAGGCGCATGATCGTCTTGCCGGTCACGAAGGTGTACTGGCCGATCAGCTGGGTCAGGTAGCTGTGGCGCACCAGGACCCACACGCCGACCGACGCCGTGGTCGCTGCGACGCAGATGTCGGCGTTGGTCATCGTCCAGCCCGGACTCGACGCTCTCACCATCCGCTTGGTCGTCGGGTTCCACGTGTAGCGGAAGCAGCTCGATGTGCAGCCGCCGCTCATCGAGTCGTTCGAAGCGGGGAACCCCCCGTTGGGAGCTCCGTCGGAGCTCGAGGGGTTGACCTTGTAGACGACCATGCCGACCGGTACGGCGTTGGACAGCGCCTGGAGATCACCCGACACCGCTGCCGCCACGTCGTCGGCGGTGGTCTGCATGCTGGCCTTGCCCGGACCGAACGCCGCCGCGGCCAGCCGGGCCCCGCTGCGGCTCGCTCCGGTCGCGGTGGCACCGGTCGCGTAGACGAGACCGAACTCGATGATCCCGAGCAGGAACACCATCAGCACCGGCAGGACGATCGCCGCTTCGACGAGCGCCGCACCGCGGTCGGTGCGCACCCGTCGGTGCTGCCAGATCCGGCCGAGCCTCGTTCCGTTCCGTCGTCGTCGAACGCGGGTCACCGCGGTCCCGTCCGTCATCACATCTACGGTGTCGGCACGGTGATCCGTTGACTTGAGCCTTCCGACCCTGCGCCCATGGGTCGAACCGCCCAGGAACCGCCCAGGGGGAGCGATGCCCGTCGATTCCGAACTGCAGCCGATCCTCGATCTGATCGAGGCGTCAGGATCCGTGCAGCCCCCGCGTTGGTGTACCTGCACGGAGGTGGGTTCGTCATCGGGTCCCTCGACACCCACGATGCGATGTGCCGTTCCCTCGCCGAGGGTGCCGGCGTCGTCGTCGTGTCGGTCGACTACCGCCTGGCGCCGGAACATCCTGCGCCCGCCGCAGTCCGCGACGTCGACGACGCGTTGGCGGATGTCATGCGGCGTGCCGGCGAGCTGGACATCGACGTGGAACGTCTCGCGGTCGGTGGCGACTCTGCGGGCGCCAACCTCGCAGCAGTCGCCGCCATCCACGGGTTCGTCCAGATGGCGGCGTTCGCCGGGATCGGCCGACGAGCTCTCGACGAGTGCGTCGGGGAGCTACGAGGAGCGCTGGAGCCGGCACGCGGTTAGCGTTCCGGCCATGACGACGATCGAGTCCTCAGCACCGGATGCGGAACGGGTCGCCACCGACGCCGCCGCGTCCGGATCCGACGAGATGGCACCAGGGCCGTCGATCGAGACGTTCGATCCCCGCACGGGTGCCCTGCTCGCGGTGGTGCCGGACCAGTCCGCCGCGGACGTCCGTGCCGCGGTCGCCCGGGCGCGCGCAGCGTTCGGCCCGTGGTCGGCGTTGACCTACAAGGAGCGCACGCGTCATCTGCTCACCGTCAGGGACCGCCTCCTGGGTCGCGCCGAGGAGCTGGTGGAGGTCATCTGCGCCGAGACCGGCAAGCAGCGGGCCGAGGCCGTCACCACCGAGCTCATGGCCGTCTGCGAGACGATGGACTACTACGCCCGCAACGGTGAGCGCTTCCTGCGGCCCCAGCACGTCGGATCGGGCACCCTCGCGCACAAGTCCGCGTGGAAGCGCTACGAGCCGATGGGCGTGATCGGCATCATCAGCCCGTGGAACTACCCGTTCACCCTGTCGATGACCCCGGTCATCACGGCACTGTTCGCCGGCAACGCAGCGGTGCTCAAGCCGTCGGAGGTGACCCCGACGGTCGGCCTGGCGATCGGCGAGCTGTTCAAGGACGACACCTGGGGCGACCTGGTGCAGGTCGTGACCGGTGGGGGAGCGACCGGAGAGGCGCTGGTGCGCGGCGGGGTCGACAAGGTCGTGTTCACCGGATCGGTCCGGACCGGCAAGCGGGTGATGGCCGCGGCAGCCGACACCCTGACGCCCGTTCTGCTGGAGCTCGGCGGCAAGGACCCGATGATCGTCTGCGAGGACGCTGACCCCGCTCACGCCGCCAAGGGTGCGGTCTGGGGGTCGATGCAGAACGCCGGCCAGACCTGCATGTCCGTCGAGCGGGTCTACGTCGCGGACGCCGTCTACGACGAGTTCGTGTCCCGGGTGCTGACCGAGGTTGCCGCGATCCGCCAGGACGACACCGGCGACGGTGACATCGGTTCGATGACCTTCGCTCCCCAGGTGGAGACCGTCGAACGGCACCTCGCGGATGCTGTCGCCAAGGGCGCGAAGGTCCTTGCCGGTGGGAGCCGCTCGGACCGGGCCGGCCTGTGGTTCCCCCCGACGGTTCTCGTCGACGTGGACCACACCATGGAGGTGATGACCGAGGAGACGTTCGGTCCGGTCCTGCCGATCATGCGGGTGCGTGACAGCGAGGAGGCCCTGGGTCTCGCCAACGACTCCCCGTACGGCCTCAACAGCTCGGTCTGGACCGAGGACGAGGACCGCGGGGTCTCGATCGCGAACCGCCTCGAGGCCGGCAACGTGTGCATCAACGACTGCATCGTCTCCTACGCGGTCACGGGCCTGCCCTTCGGCGGCGTGAAGAGCTCCGGGATCGGCCGGGTGCACGGAGCCGAGGGGTTGCGCGAGTTCTGCAACGTGAAGTCGGTGCTCGGCCGCCGCCTCCGGGTCCCGCGTGAGCTCTGGTGGTTCCCGGTGCCTCGGAACCTCGACCGCATCGGAATCGCCTCGATGCGGGCCCGCTTCGGAACCGGACTACGCACCAAGCTCGGCCGCAACCGTCCCGCCTGAACCGCCTCCGGCGGGCCTGATGCGCCTCCGGAGGGCCGAGGTCGACCCACGGACACCCGCGTGCCTCAGGTCAGCTCTGTCCGCAGCGTCTCGACGACGAGTCGGGTCACGGCGTCGGCCGGTGGTGCCATGCCACCGCTCAACGGCTCGACGGTGCAGAACACCTCGGTCGTGCCGTCGCCGCGGCCCTGGAAGCTGAACAGCACCGAGCTCGTGGGTGCCTCGACGAACTCGACGACGACCTCGACGAGCCCGGCGCTCGGATCCAGGTAGCTGATCTCACCGAGGCTGTGCGCGGTGTCGAGGATCAGCATCAACGTCTCCTCGGCCGGCGCGGCGACCGAGATGGATCCGTCGGCGAGGAGACGGACCTCCGGCACTGTTGCAGGTGCCTCATGGGCGCGCACCGCCGGTCGGGGGACCGGTGGTGGTGCGTACGACGGTTCGGCGGCTCGACGCTCCGGTGCCCCGGTTCCTGCCGGTGTGATGGAGCGGGTCGCCAGCACGGCGGTGAGCAGCTCGTAGGCCTGCGTCAGTCTCGCCGTCCGGTCGGCGGCATCGGGATGGGTGCTCACATCGGGGTGCATCCGCCGGATCCGGGAGCGGTACGCCGCTCGCACAGCGCGGGCGTCGAGGGCGGTGACCTCGTCGAGGCCGAGGATCCGACATGCATCCGGGACCTGCACCATCGGCACGGTAACCCGAGGATCAACTGTGAGGTCGCTCAGGCACGGACTGTGGCTGCGCCCTCACGGACAGTGTCAGGCGTGCATGCTGGCGACATGAATCGGATAGGTGAATGCTCCTGACGCACCGGTAGTGGTGCGGAAAGCGGGCGGTCATGTCTTGACACGCGTCGTACCATGAGGGTCCCCCGAACGGCGGCGGACTCCACCCAGCGCGGCAGCGAGGCTGCTCCGCGCATGCGGCGTCCCGAGAAAGGTGAGCACGTGGCGAAGCAGCGAGCAGAGCGTGATGAGGAAGTCCTGGTCCGGCTGTACCTCAGTGAGATCGGCCAGTACCCGCTGTTGACCAAGGATGACGAGTCGCGCCTCGCCCAGGCGATGGAGGTCGGCAAGGAGGCGGCGGCCGAGCTCGAGGAGCACGAGCGCAGCCTGTCGCCGGCCCGCAAGCGCGAGCTGCGCAAGCTCGTTCGCGCCGGTGAGGAGGCCGAGCGGAGCTTCGTGCAGTCGAACCTCCGTCTCGTCGTGTCGATCGCCAAGAAGTACCAGGCGTCCGGCATGCCGCTGCTCGATCTGATCCAGGAGGGCAACCTCGGCCTGATGCACGCGGTCGAGAAGTTCGACTGGCGCAAGGGGTTCAAGTTCTCCACCTACGCCACCTGGTGGATCCGCCAGGCCCTCACCCGTGGCATCGCCAACACCAACCGGACCATCCGTCTCCCGGTCCACGCGGGCGACAACCTGGCGCGGGTGCAGAAGGCCCGCGTCCGCCTCGAGACCGCCTACGGACGTCGGCCCACCGTCGCCGAGCTCGCTGCCGACCTCGACATGCCCGAGGACAAGGTCACCGAGATCCTCCGCTTCGCCGCCGACACGCTGTCGCTGTCCACGCCGCTGCGCGAGGACGGCGACGCCGAGTTGGGCGACATCGTGGAGGACCCGACGGCGGCCTCACCGTTCGAGGCAGCCGCGGAGTCCTTGCTGCCGGCGCAGATCAGCCGCCTGATGCTGCCGCTGGACGACCGTGAGCGGGAGATCCTCTCGTTGCGCTTCGGGCTCGATCGGGGCGAGCCCCGGACGCTCGAGGAGGTCGGCGAACACTTCGACCTGACCCGTGAGCGCATTCGCCAGATCGAGGCGCGCGCGATGTCGAAGCTGCGTCACCCGTCGAGCGACACCGGCGCCCGCGACCTGCTCAACGCCTGACCTGGCAAAACGGGGGTCGCCATCGACAGAACGTGTCGACTGCGACCCCCGTTTTCGGGTTGGGTGAAAACGGGGGTCGGAACCGACAGAACGTGTCGTTTTCGACCCCTATGTTCCGGGGGGTGCGGTCAGCCAGGCGGTGAAGGTGGCGAGCATCGGTGCCACATCCGCGGTCGCCATGAGCTCACGTGCCGAGTGCATCGACAGCATCGGCATGCCCACGTCGACGGTGTCGAGCGCGAGGCGCGCCGCGGTGAGCGGCCCGATCGTCGATCCGCACGGCAGGTCACCCCGGTGTGAGTAGTCCTGAGCGACGATCCCGACCGACCCACAGGCCGACCGGAACGCAGCTGCGCTCCGTGAGTCGGTGGCGTAGCGCGCGTTCACGTTGTGCTTGACGACGGGACCGCCACCGGCGAGCACCCAGTGCCCCGGTTCGTGGCGTTCGGGGTAGTTCGGGTGCGTCGCGTGTGCCATGTCCGCTGACAGGAGCATCGACGCTGCGAGTGAGCGCAGGAGATCGCTCCGCGTGCCGCCGAGAGCCACCGCACGCCTTTCGAGGACGTGTTCCAGCCAGGCGCCGTCGGCGCCGGTCGCCGTCGCCGAACCCACCTCCTCGTGGTCGTTCAACACCACGACCGACGTGGTCCGCCGCGCCGCTGAGCTGGGGGTGGCAGCGATGATGGCGCCGAGCGCGGCCCAGCAGCACGCCAGGTCGTCGAGTCGGCCCGCGGCGAGCAGTTCGGCATCTGGCCCGATCAACGCAGGAGGTTGGACGTCGAACGCCATGATCTCCCAGGCCGTGACGGCGTCGACGGGGGCGTCGACCTGCTCGGCGAGCCAGGCGCGGAACTCCCCGTCGTGGGAGTCGCCGAGTCCCCAGACGGGGGTGAGGTGCTGCTGGGGGTTGAGGTTGAGGCCCGTCGAGGAGATCTCGCGGTCGAGGTGGATCGCGAGCTGCGGCACGCGCATGACGGCACTCTCGGTGCGCAGGCGGCGGTGCTCGACGGCTCCTCCCGGACCCCGCAGCGCCACCCGGCCGGCGAGGCCGAGATCCCGGTCGAGCCACGAGTTGCGCAGCGCCCCGCCGTAGACCTCGACGGCGAGCTGCCTGAACCCCGCAACAGAACGGTCGGGGCGGGGCCGGATGCGAAGGCCCGGGGAGTCGGTGTGGGCGCCGATGAGGCGCATCGGAGCACCCGCGTCACGCTCCGATCCCGGAACCCACGCGACGAGCGACCCGTCTCTGGCGACGTAGGCCGGACCGTCCGCCTCCCGCCCATCCCAGGGGCCGAGCGGGTCCCGCGCCGTGAACCCGGCGGCGTCGAGGACGGCTGCGGCTTCGGCGACCGCGTGGTACGGCGTCACCGAGGCGTCGAGGAACGCCATCATCTCGTCCACCAACGCGGTCATCCGGCGTCCTCCGTCGACGTGAGCCCGGTGCATGCCTGCCGTTGTGCCATGGTCGCGTTCGCTGCGGTCGCGGCTGCGCCGGTCAGCGGGTACGGAATCGAGTTGCGGATCACCGCGGGGGTCCACGTGGAGCCGTCGATGCGGCGGCCGGTCGCGGTCACCGTCAACACTCCCGTCGCTGCGCCGTCAGGCGAGTTCGCCTGGAACACGAAGTTGCCGAGCGAGTAGGCGACGAACTGCTGGCCGTGGTAGCCGACGCCCTGCAGGCGGTGCGGGTGTGCCCCCACGACGATGTCCGCACCGGCCCCGGTCAACAGGTCGACGAGGTCCTTCTGGCGTTGGTTGGGACACGTCTGGCGTTCGGTGCCGAAGTGGAGGTACACCACGAGCGTGTCGACCTTCGGACGCAACGTCCGCACCTGGTCGGCGAACCACGACTGATGCGCCTCCTCGGTGCTGGCGATCCCCGGATGGTCCGGCGTCGCGGTCCAGGCGGTGCGCAGGTTGTCGTTGAAGACGTCGTTCGCCGCGATGAACCCGATCCGTTGTCCGTTCACCTCGGTGATCCACGGTGTCGCCGCGTCCGCGTCGTTCTCGCCGATGCCGAGGATCGGGAACCCGGAGCTCTTCCTGATGCGCAGCGAGTCCTGGAACCCGCCCGGACCGAAGTCCATGCCGTGGTTGTTCGCCATCGTGACGACGTCGACGCCGGCGGCCTTCAGCGCGTCGACGGCCTGCTCCGGCACCTGGAACGTGAACTCCTTGGGCTGGGGCGAGCCCCCCGAGCCGAGGGCTGCCTCGAGGTTCACCATGGTGAGATCCGCTGCCGACAACGTCGGGGCGATCGGCGAGAGCACCGTCGACGGCGAGGAGCGCACGGCGTCGATCTGGTTCTGGAAGTTGACGTCACCGCCGAACGCGATCGTGACCGCCCGACCGCTGCCGGTCGCCGGCCGGGCGCTCGTCGTCGGCCCCGTTGACGTCGACGGCCCGGCCGATGCCGGTCGGCCGGGACCTTCGTCGTCCGAACGGGTGTCGCCGCGTCGCGTCGTCGATCCGGCGACGTCGTCGCCACCGCACGAGGTGATCGAGGCGGCGAGGACCACGACGAGGAGCGCGCCGAGCGACAGGAGCATCACAGGTCGGGTCCGCCTCACATCCGCCACGCTAGGACAGCGCCGGGGGGGAAGCGGTGACCGGGCCCCGGTGGAACGCGCTGGGAGGCGTCCCCCGACGCGGCTATCCTGCACCGGCTCGGTGGGACCGGCACGCCCGGACCCCTGAGCCACCTTCGGGCCGCCGATGGCGCCGGCCCACCGACGCTCGCGGCGATCATCCGCAGCTGTTGCAGTCAGCGTCGACTGCTCGGGACGACCGACCCGGTCGACCCGGACCCAGACCGCCGTCCGGCAGATCCCGGGCGCAGGCGCAACAGGAGTACCATGACCAACCGCACGCCCGGGACCTCACCCGGACCGGTCGGCCTCTACGACCCTGATCAGGAGCACGACGCCTGTGGCGTCTCCTTCGTCGTCGACATGCACGGCCGCCGGAGCCACGACCTGGTCGAGAAGGCGTTGACCTCGCTGTGCAACCTCGACCACCGTGGCGCCACGGGAGCCGCGCCAGACACCGGCGACGGCGCCGGCATCCTCGTGCAGGTGCCGGATGCGTTCCTGCGCTCCGTGGTCGACTTCGACCTGCCGCCGCTCGGGAGCTACGCGGTGGGGCTCGGGTTCCTGCCGGCCGACCCGGTCCCCGCAGACGCGGCGACCGCCGGCATCGAGAAGATCTGCGCGGAGGAGGGCGTCGAGGTCCTCGGCTGGCGCGACGTGCCGGTCGACGCGTCGTCCATCGGTGCCAGCGCACGCGCTGCCATGCCGTCGTTCCGCCAGCTGTTCCTCGCCGATGTCGACCGACGACTCGACGGGATCGGCCTCGACCGCCTCGCCTACGTGGTCCGCAAGCGTGTCGAACACGAGATCCTGGGTACCGACGGTGCTGCTGCGGTCTACTTCCCTTCGTTGTCGTGTCGGACCATCGTCTACAAGGGGATGCTCACCACGCCGCAGCTCGGTGAGTTCTTCCCGGACCTCCACGACGACCGCTTCGACACCGCGCTCGCGCTGGTGCACTCGCGCTTCTCGACCAACACGTTCCCGTCCTGGCCGCTGGCACATCCGTACCGCTACCTCGCCCACAACGGCGAGATCAACACCGTGCAGGGCAACCAGAACTGGATGCGCGCCCGTGAGGCGCTCCTCGCGTCCGAGGTGTTCCCCGCCGGTGCCGGCACCGCCGGCCTCGAGCGGATCTTCCCGATCTGCACGCCGGGATCATCCGACACCGCGCGACTCGACGAGGTCCTCGAGCTGCTGCACCTCGGTGGCTACTCGCTCCCGCACGCGATGTTGATGATGATCCCCGAGGCCTGGGAACGCCACGCGGACATGGACCCGGCGGTGCGGGACTTCTACCGGTTCCACGCCTGCATCATGGAGCCGTGGGACGGTCCTGCGTCGGTGACGTTCACCGACGGCACCGTGGTCGGCGCGGTGCTGGACCGCAACGGCCTGCGCCCCTCGAGGTACTGGGTGTGCGACGACGGGCTCGTCCTCATGGCCTCCGAGGTCGGCACGCTGCCCATCGACGCCAAGCACGTGGTCGCCAAGGGCCGACTGCAACCCGGCAGGATGTTCCTCATCGACACCTCCCAGGGGCGCATCATCGGCGACGAGGAGATCAAGCGCACCCTCGCCACGGCCCACCCCTACGGCGAGTGGCTCGACAGCAACCTGCTGCGTCTCGAGGACCTCCCTGACGTCGCGCACATCCGGGAATCCGCGCGTGAGGTCATCCGCGAGCAGCAGACCTTCGGCTACACGTCCGAGGATCTCCGGCTCCTGATCGAACCGATGGCCCGAAACGGCGTCGAGGCGATCGGGTCGATGGGGACCGACACCCCGCTCGCGGTGCTGTCGGACCGACCGCGCCTCGTCTACGACTACTTCAAGCAGCTCTTCGCCCAGGTCACGAACCCGCCCCTCGACGCGATCCGCGAGGAGCTGGTCACGTCGCTCAGCAAGGTGATCGGCCCGGAGGGGAACCTCCTCGAACCCGGCCCGGAGTCCTGCCACCTCCTCGAGTTGCCCAACCCGATCATCGACAACGACGAGCTCGACCGCATCCAGCACATCGAGGAGGTCGACCCGCGGTTCCGCACCAGGACGGTCCGCTGCCTGTACCCCGCGTTCTCCGGTGGCGCCGGGTTGCGGCGAGCACTCGACCGGATCCGCTCGGAGGTGTCCGACGCGATCTCCGACGGCGCGAACATCATCGTGCTGTCGGACTGGCTGTCCAACGAGGACCTGGCGCCGATCCCGATGCTGCTCGCGACCGCTGCGGTGCACCACCACCTCATCCGTGAGAAGACCCGTACCCAGGTGGGTCTCGTCGTCGAGACCGGCGAGGCACGCGAGGTGCACCACTTCGCGCTGCTCCTCGGATACGGCGCAGCGGCGATCAACCCCTACCTCGCCTTCGACTCGATCGAGCACATGATCATCGAGGGGGCGACCACCGTCTCGGACTTCGACACGGCGGTGCGGAACTACCGCAAGGCGATCGGCAAGGGCATCCTCAAGGTGATGTCCAAGATGGGCATCTCCACGGTCGCGTCCTACACGGGAGCGCAGATCTTCGAGGCGATCGGCCTGGGTGCCGAACTGGTCGACGAGTACTTCACCGGCACGGTGAGCCGACTCGGTGGGATCGGGCTCGACGAGGTCGCCGAGGAGGTCCGACGCCGTCACGCCCGTGCCTACCCGTTCCGGCGCGAGGAGCGGGCGCACCGGACCCTCGACGGCGGCGGCGAGTACCAGTGGCGTCGTGAGGGCGAGTACCACCTGTTCAACCCGCAGACCGTGTTCAAGCTCCAACACGCCACCCGCAGCGGACGCTACGAGATCTTCAAGGAGTACACGAGCCTCGTCGACGACCAGTCCGAGCAGCTCGCGACGCTGCGGGGACTCTTCCGCTTCCGCACCGGTGAACGTACTGCGCTGCCGCTGGAGGAGGTCGAACCCGCATCGGAGATCGTCAAGCGGTTCTCCACCGGCGCGATGAGCTACGGCTCGATCTCCGCCGAGGCGCACGAGACCTTGGCGATCGCGATGAACCGCCTCGGCGGCAAGTCCAACACGGGTGAGGGTGGGGAGGACC
>CAYSCB010000057.1:0-11891 GCA_964429335.1 uncultured Aquihabitans sp. | reverse complement strand
ATCTGCGACATCGGCTACGACCGCGAGAGCTTCGGCTACGACGGCCACACCTGCGGCGTCATGGTGGCGATCGACGAGCAGTCGCCGGACATCAGCCAGGGTGTGACCGACTCCGAGGAGGTGCGCTCAGGCACCGCAGGTGAGGAGGACATCCTCGACAAGCAGGGTGCGGGCGACCAGGGGATGATGTTCGGCTACGCCGTCGACGAGACCGACGTGCTCATGCCGCTGCCCATCCACCTGGCGCACCGGATGGCCGAGCGCCTCGCCGAGGTCCGCAAGTCGGGCACCCTCCCGTACCTGCGCCCCGACGCGAAGACGCAGGTGACCTTCGAGTACGAGGACGGTCGCCCGGTCGCGCTCAGGACCGTGCTGGTGTCGACCCAGCACAACGACGGCGTCGACCGCGACAGCGAGATCCGCCCCGACCTCGTCGAGCACGTCATCCGACCGGTCATCCCCGAGCAGTTCGCCGATGACGACTACGAGGTCTTCGTCAACCCGACGGGCCGCTTCGTGATCGGCGGTCCGGTCGGCGACGCCGGCCTGACCGGTCGCAAGATCATCGTCGACACCTACGGCGGCTCGGCCCGTCACGGTGGCGGCGCCTTCTCCGGCAAGGATCCCTCCAAGGTGGACCGCTCCGCCGCGTACGCGGCCCGCTGGGTCGCCAAGAACGTCGTGGCATCCGGTGCAGCCAGCCGCTGCGAGGTGCAGGTCGCGTACGCGATCGGCGTCGCTCACCCCGTATCGATCCTCGTCGAGACGTTCGGCACCGCGACGGTCGATCCGCAGGCGCTGGACGCGGCGGTCCGTGAGGTGTTCGACCTCCGCCCCGCGGCCATCGTCCGGGACCTGGACCTGCGTCGGCCCCGATACCGCCAGACCGCGGCCTACGGTCACTTCGGTCGCACCGGCGAGGACTTCACCTGGGAGCGGACCGACCGGGTCGACGACCTGCGATCCGCGCTGGGCCTCTGAGCACGCAACGCACCGCCAGCGTCCTGGTCGACGTTCCGGCGGTGGAGCGTCCGTACGACTACACGGTCCCCGAGTCGCTCGGGGACCGTGTGCGCGTCGGGACGATGGTCCGGGTGCCCTTCCACGGCCGCCGGGTCGCCGGCTGGATCGTCGACGGGGACTCCGTCGCGCCCGAGGGCGTCCGGCTGCAGGCCATCGCGAAGGTCTCCGGCATCGGGCCCGACGAGGAGGTCATCGATCTCTGTCGATGGGTGGCGTGGCGCTGGGCGGGCCGTCTTCCGACGGTGATGCGGGTCGCGTCGCCTGATCGGACCGTGCAGCGGACCGCGCCGCTGCACGTGCGCCCGGCCGTCGGTGGCGCTGCCGACCCGCTGGTCTCAGCGGCGATCGCAGCGGGACCGGGGGTGAGGCTGGTCGAGGCGGCCCCGGGCGCCGACCCGGCGCATGTCGCCATCGCGGCAGCACGCAGCGGACAGGCGATCGTGATCCACCCGTCGGTCGGCGAGGTCGAACGACTCGGCCGAGCGCTGCGTCGGGCAGGAGCCGCGGTGGCCCGGTGGCCCGTCGACTTCGCCGCTGCCGCCGCGGGTGCGACCGTCGTCGGCGGTCGTGCCGCGGTGTTCGCTCCGGCCCCTGCGCTCAGCGCCGTCGTCGTGGTCGACGAAGACGATCCTGGGTTGCAGAACGAGTCGTCACCGACGTGGAACGCGCGGGAGGTCGCGATCGAACGGGCACGCCGCGCCGGTGTGCCCTGCGTCCTCGTGTCGCCGTGCCCGTCGACGGTCGGCCGCGCAGCTGCGGAGGGCACTGTCGGTGCGCGTGCCACGGGACCACGCAGGGGTTGGGCGCCGCTCGTGCTGGTCGACCGGCGTGACGAGGACGTCGCCCGCAGCGGGCTGTTCTCCTCGGTGCTGATCGACGCGGCCCGCTCGACGGCGCGCTCGGGGTCCCGTGTCCTATGCGTGCTCAACCGGACCGGTCGGGCGCGGCTGTTGGCCTGCAGGAGCTGCGGCTCGGTCGCCGTGTGCGAGCACTGCGAGGCGGCGGTGCACCTCAGCGACCAGCTCGACCTGATCTGCGACCGTTGCGGCCGACGCCGCCCTCCGGTGTGCCTGCAGTGCGCTTCGACGGCGTTGTCGATCCTGCGTCCGGGGGTGAGCAAGGCGCGGGAGGACCTCGAGGCGCTCCTCCGCGAACCCGTCGCTGCGGTGACGGCGGCCACGCCGATGCAGGAGGTCCTCTCGGCCCGGGTGGTGATCGGGACGAGCGCGGTGCTGCACCGGGTCCGTGAAGCGGGTCTCGTCGCCTTCCTCGACATCGACCAGGAGCTGCTCGCACTGGGCTACCGGTCCGCCGAGGAGTCGCTGCGGTTGCTGGCGCTCGCCTCGCGTGTCGTGTCGACCACAGCCTCCGCCCGGGTGCTGGTGCAGACACGCCGTCCCGACCACGTCGTGCTGCAAGCCGCGTTGCACGGCGACCCCGAGCGCGTCCACGCCGTGGAGGCTGCCCGACGGGACCTGCTCGGCTATCCGCCAGCGGCGACGGTCGCGGTGATCGGTGGGGCAGCGGGGGAAGCCTTCGTCGAACGGCTGGGCGTCCCGTTGGGCGTGGAGGTGCACGGGCCCGACGAACGGGGCAACTGGCTTGCGCGCTCCCGGGACCGGGCAGCCCTGCTGGACGCTCTCAACGCGGTGGATCGTCCGCCGGGTCGACTGCGGCTGTGGGTCGATCCGGTCCGAACGTCGTGAGGAGGATCCGGTAGGACTGCCGGGACATGACACGCACCGTCGGCCAGCCCTCGTCGGTCATCCACGACTGCAACGAGTCCGACCCGAGGTGCTTGCCGACGACCCACCACGCCTGACCACCGGGCGCCAGACGCTCCAGCCATCGACGACAGAGGTCGTGCAGCGCCGCCTTGCCGATCCGCACCGGCGGGTTCGACACGACGAGGCCGAACCTGATGTCGGTCGGCACCCCGTCGGGATCTGCGATGCGCACCCGGTCCGCGACCCCGGCGGCCGTGGCGTTGGTGCGACACAGATCTCTGGCTCTCTCGTTGACGTCCACGGCCCACACGGTCCGTTCCGGGGCCCGGTGGGCGAGGGTCACGGCGATCGGTCCGTATCCGCAGCCGACGTCGATGACGTCGCCGTCGGGCCACTCCGACGCCGGAGGGAGCGCTCCGAGCAGCAGGCGCGTGCCGGGGTCGACACGGGTGGAGGAGAAGACGCCTGCATCGGTGCGGAGTCGGAGCGTGAGGTCGGGCAGGGTGAGCGTCACCTCGCGCGGACGTGAGGTCGAGGTCGGACGGACGCTGAAGTACTGGTCGGCCGGTCCAGCGCCCGGAGCGGGCCGTGGGAGCTTCCCGGGCGACACGGGACCCACGGTAGCGCTCGGGTAGGTTGGCCCCATGTCCGCCCCGTACGGCATCCGCATCGTCGGCGATCCCGTCCTGACCCAACGAGCCTCGGACGTCACCGACATCGACGGTCGGCTCGCCAGACTCGTCGACGACATGCTCGACACGATGTACGACGCGCCCGGCGTCGGTCTCGCCGCACCCCAGGTCGGCGTCCAGAAGCGCTTCTTCGTGTACGACCTCGGCGAGGGCGATGGCGGCCAGGTCCTCATCAACCCGGTGATCGAGGAGTCCGACGGTGAGTGGGAGTTCACCGAGGGCTGCCTCTCGGTCCCCGGGCTGCACTGGGACATCGTGCGGCCCGATCGGGTGCACGTGACCGGCGTCGACCTCGACGGCAACCCGGTCGACATCGAAGCCGACGGGTTCTTCGGGCGGGTGATCCAACACGAGCTGGACCACCTCGACGGCATCCTGCTGCTCGAACGGCTCGACGACGACCAGCGCCGCGACGCCCGGCGTGCCGTCCGGGAGCTGCAGATGGCAGGAGCCCGATCCGACCCCGACCCGTCGACGCCGTCGTCGGGTCGGGGTCGCTCGCTGTTCCGTCTGCGCTGAGGACACGATGCGACTCGCGTTCCTCGGAGCACCTGACGCCGCGGTGCCCACGCTCAGGGCGCTGGTCGACGCCGGACACGACGTCGTGGTCGTCGTGTCGGGGCCCGATCGGCGGCGCGGGCGTGGCGGTCGGGCGACGCCCACCCCGGTCAAGGCGGCCGCGATGGAGCTCGGGCTCGACGTCACCGACGATCTCGGATCGGTCACCTCCGCCGGCGCGGAGCTGGGAGTGGTCGTGGCCTTCGGCCGCATCATCCCGGCCTCGATCCTCGACGAGGTCCCGATGATCAACCTGCACTTCTCGCTCCTGCCACGATGGCGAGGTGCGGCGCCGGTCGAGCGGGCCATCCTCGCCGGCGACGACCGCACCGGCGTGTGCGTCATGGACGTCGCCGAGGGGCTGGACACCGGAGCGATCCACGCCGTGGCGGAGGTCCCGCTCGACGGCGACATCACCGCTGCGGACCTGACCGCGCGGCTCGCGCGTCTCGGCGCGACGCTCGTGGTGGACGTGCTCGACCGCGGCCTCGACGCCGGAACGCCCCAACCGGATCTCGGCGTGACCTACGCGCACAAGATCACCACCGAGGACCGGCGCCTCGACTGGTCCCTCAGCGCAGCCGCGCTCCGACGGATCGTGCGCATCGGTGGGGCGTGGACGACCTTTCGCGGCGAGCGTCTGAAGGTGCTCGACGCGTCGGTCCTCGACGGCTCGGCGGACGCGTCGGCGGCCCATGGGACGATCAGCGGCGAGGACCTCGTCGTGTGCGGCTCGGCGACCACGCTGCGACTGGTCACGGTGCAACCCGCCGGTCGGGCGCCGATGGACGCGTCGGCCTGGGCCCGGGGAGCGCACCCGGTCGGCGAGCGTCTCGGCGACGGGTCCGATCCCGGTGCCTGAGGACGGCGTGAGGACCCGACGCCTCGCACTCGAGGCGTTGGCCAGGATCGACGAGGACGGCGCCTACGCGAACCTCGTCCTGGCGGGGTTGCTCGACCGGGTGGATCCGGATGCGCCTCCGCTGTCGGCGAGGGACCGGGGGTTCGTCACCGATCTCGTGTACGGAACCGAGCGGATGCGCCGGGCGTGTGACCACCTCGTGGACCGGTTCCTGTCCTCGGATCCACCCGCCGCGGCGCGTCGCGTGCTTCGCCTCGGCGCGTACCAGCTCGCGTTCCGCCCCGACCTCCCTGACTACGCGGTCGTGGCGTCGACGGTGTCCGCAGCGCCGAAGCGCTTCCGTGGCCTCGTCAACGCGGTGCTCCGCCGCGTCGCCGCCGCACCGGTGGAGTTCCCCGACACGCCGACACGGCTCAGCTACCCCGACTGGATCGTCGATCGACTCGTGAGCGACCTGGGAGAGCTGGACGCGGTAGCGGCCATGGAGACGATGAACCGTCCACCGAGGGTGCACCGCCGTGCCGATGGCTATGTGCAGGACCTTGCTTCCCAGTGGGTCGCGGCCCTCGTCGGCGCCACCGACGGCGACCTGGTCCTCGACGTGTGCGCCGCTCCCGGCGGCAAGGCCACCGCGATGGCGGCGAACGGCGCCACCGTCATCGCCTCGGATCTCCAGCCAGGCCGCGTCGGCCTCATCAGCGCCAACTGCCTGGCGACCGGCGCGGACGGCGTCGTCGCGGTCGTCGCCGACGGAACCGCGCCACCGTGGCGGCCGGGCTCGTTCGACCGGGTCCTCGTCGACGCGCCGTGCAGCGGTCTGGGAGTGCTGCGTCGACGCCCGGACGCTCGCTGGCGTCTCGACGCGGATGCTCCGGAGCGCCTCGGTGCGCTCGCCATCCAGCTCGTGGACGCCGCAGCGCAGCTCGTCGCACCCGGCGGGACGTTGGTGTTCAGCGTCTGCACGCTCACCGCGGCGGAGACCACCGCGGTCGACGACCGCCTCGCTGTTGCGCATCCGGAGCTCGACGTGCTGGATCCGCCCGAAGCGCCCTGGCGCCCATGGGGTCGTGGTGCGATGCTCCTGCCCCAGGACGCGGACACCGACGGGATGTGCATCTTCCGGTACCGACGCCGGTGATTCTGGCGGAGCGGGCAGCCGATACGATGCCCGCCATGGCCGAGACCCCGACCGGGCACCAGGCGAAGGTCCTCACGGTGAGCGACGGCGTGGTGGCCGGCGTGCGGGAGGATCGCAGCGGCGTCGCGATCTACGAGATGCTGACGCGCAGCGGCTTCGACGTCATCGAGCGTCGCGTCGTCTCCGACGGCGTCGACGAGGTGTCCAACGCGCTGTCCTACATGGCGTTCGGTTTCAACGGTCTGATCGTCACGACCGGCGGCACCGGCTTCGGCGAACGGGACCTGACCCCGGAGGCGACCAAGCGCATCCTCGACCGCACCGCGCCGGGCATGGCCGAGGCGATGCGTGCGGTGAACCCGCTGGGACGACTCTCGCGAGGGGTCGCCGGCGTTCGCGGTGCCTCGCTGATCCTCAACACACCGGGGTCGACCGCCGGAGCGGTCGAGATGCTGGAGGCGGTCCTCGACGTCCTGGACCACGCGATCGACCTCCTCGGCGGGGCGTCAGGCGTTCACCCGACGGGGTGAGCTCCGCCGGACGAGCCGCTCGTGGACCGTCGGAGACTGCCGGGGACGGTCGGAATCGTCACGGCCGACGACAATTCGACCATCATTGCAGCGTGGCGGTAGTATCAACCCACGACGTGGCACCGACCGTGCCGGATCGCTGACCCATGACCGCCACCTCCGCCGACGCAGCCGCTCGCACCGCCGCCATCGACCGCGAGTGCATGACGCGTGCGATCGCCGCGGCCGCCCGGGTCAGGTGCGCCACGTCGCCCAACCCGTGGGTCGGGGCCGTGCTCCGGACCCCGGACGGGCGGATGTTCGAGGGTGCCACCGAGCCGCCCGGGGGAGCACACGCCGAGGTCGTCGCACTTCGCGGAGCGGGAGAGGCGGCACAGGGCGCGACCCTCTACGTGACGCTCGAACCCTGCACCCACACGGGACGCACGGGCCCGTGCGCGACCGCGATCGTGGAGGCGGGGATCACCCGCGTCGTCATCGGCGTGGAGGATCCGGATCCACAGGTGTCCGGCTCGGGCATCCGCCAGTTGCGCGACGCGGGCATCGACGTGACCGTCGGCGTCCAGGCCGAGCAGGTCGCCGGGCAGCTCGTGGCCTATCTGAAGCACCGTCGGACCGGGCGGCCCTACGTCGTGCTGAAGCTCGCCGCCACCCTCGATGGTGGGACGGCCGCTCCGAACGGGTCGAGCAAGTGGATCACCTGCCCCGAGGCGCGGGCCGACGGCCACCGTCTCCGGGCGGAGTCCGACGCCATCCTCGTCGGCGCCGGGACCATCCGCCGCGATGACCCGTCGCTGACCGTCCGTGACTACCGACCGCCCGTGTCCCCGGACGGCCGCAGCGTCGATCCTCTCCGGGTCGTGCTGGGTTCCGTCGACGCTGACGCCAACGTCCAGCCCTGCTACTCCACGTCGGGACCGCTCCTCGACGTCCTCGACGACCTCGGCTCCAAGGGCGTGTTGCAGCTGCTCGTCGAGGGCGGCGCGAACGTGGCGGGCGAGTTCCACCGACTCGGGCTCGTCGACCGCTACGTCATCTACCTCGCTCCGGCGCTCTTCGGTGGCGAGGACGCCCGCGGCCTGTTCGCCGGGAACGGCGCCTGGGACATGTCGGAGCTGTGGCGCGGCAGCTTCGTCGCGATCGAACGGGTGGGTGCCGACGTCCGCGTCGAGATGGTCCCCGCTGCCGGGGACGGGTCCTGATGTTCACCGGGATCGTGGAGGAGCTCGGATCCGTCGTGTCGCTGGATGGACCGCGGTTGCGGCTCGCCGCGTCGGACGTGCTCGACGAGGTGTCCATGGGCGACTCGATCGCCGTCAACGGCGTGTGCCTCACCGTCGTCGCCTGGGGCGACAGCTGGTGGGAGGCCGACGTGAGCGACGAGACCTTCGCCCGCACGACGCTCGGGAGCCTGGTCCCCGGTGATCCCGTCAACCTCGAGCGACCCGTCCGCCTCGCGGACCGTCTCGGCGGTCACCTCGTGCAGGGCCACGTCGACGCGGTGGGCGAGGTGCTGGCCCCGGCACCCGATCTGCGTGTCCGGATGCCGCAGCACCTGCTGCGCTACGTCGTCGAGAAGGGATCGATCACCGTCGACGGAGTCAGCCTGACCGTCGTCGAGCTGTTCGACGACGGGTTCAGCGTGGCGCTCATCCCGCACACCGCGGAGGTGACCACGCTGGGCGTGCGTGAAGTCGGCGATGCCCTCAACCTGGAGGTCGACGTGATGGCCAAGTACGCGGAGCGACTGCTCGGCGGGTTCTCCGAACGGATCGGATCATGACCCGCGAGCCGCTCCAGCACCAGGGGACCGACGGTTCGGTGTTCGCTCCGATCGAGGACGCGGTCGCCGCGATCGCACGTGGCGAGATCGTGGTCGTGGTCGACGACGAGGACCGCGAGAACGAAGGCGACCTGATCATGGCGGCAGAGGCCGTGACGCCGGAGAAGATCGCGTTCTTCGTCCGCCACACCTCCGGGGTGATCTGCGCGCCGCTCCTGGGCGAGCGACTCGACGAGCTCGACATCCCGCTCATGGTCCGTGACAACACCGAGTCGCACCGGACTGCGTTCACCTACTCGGTCGACTACGTCCACGGCACCAGCACGGGCATCTCCGCAGCGGATCGATCGGCGACGCTGAGCGCGCTCACGGATCCGGCGACGACCCCCGTGGATCTCGCACGGCCCGGGCACATCTTCCCGCTGCGCTACTCCGAGGGCGGTGTGCTCAAGCGCGCCGGTCACACCGAAGCCGCAGTCGACCTGGCACGGATGGCCGGGCTGTACCCCGCCGGAGTGCTCTGCGAGATCGTCAACGACGACGGCACGATGGCGCGTGTCCCGGACCTCATCCGCTTCTGCGACGAGCACGGCCTGCTCCTCGTGACGATCGCGCAGCTCATCCGCTACCGACGCCAGAACGAGAAGCTCGTGAAGCGTGTCGCCGAGGCCCGGATCCCGACGCCATGGGGCGACTTCACCTGCTACGTCTACGAATCCGTCCTCGACGGCGAGCAGCACGTCGCGATGACCAGGGGAGCGGTGCAGGGGGAGGAGGAGGTGCTCGTCCGGGTGCACTCCGAGTGTCTCACCGGCGACGTGTTCCACTCCCTGCGCTGCGACTGCGGCGTGCAGCTCGATGCAGCGATGCAGAAGATCGCGGACGAGGGCCTCGGTGTGCTCGTGTACCTGCGGGGCCACGAGGGTCGGGGAATCGGCATCGCCCACAAGATCCGGGCCTACGGGTTGCAGGAGGAAGGCCGCGACACCGTCGAGGCCAACGTCGAGCTCGGCCTTCCGATCGACTCCCGTGAGTACGGCATCGGTGCGCAGATCCTCAACGACCTCGGGATCACGACGATGCGGCTCATGACCAACAACCCGGCCAAGTACGGAGGACTCGAGGGCTTCGGGCTCGAGATCACCGAACGGGTGCCGGTGCTGTCGGCGCCGAACCCCGAGAACATCGGCTACCTCCGCACCAAGCGCGAGAAGATGGGCCACCTGATCGAGAACCTCGACGACTGACGTCGACACGGAGGACCGAACACCGATGGGCCGCGACTTCTCCCCAGCACCGGGTGACGGCGACGAGCCGGTCATCGACGGCACCGGCCGTCGGATCGGCATCGTGTGCGCGCGTTGGAACACCGTGGTCACGCAGCGGCTCCTGCGAGGAGCGACCGATGCGCTCGCCGACCGGGGTGTGGACCCCGACGACGTCGACGTGGCCTGGGTCCCGGGTGCGTTCGAGTTGCCGCTCGCGGCGAAGGTCATGGCGTCGACCGGCCGGTACGACGCCGTGATCGCCATCGGTTGCGTCATCCGTGGTGACACCGCCCACTTCGAGTACGTCGCCGGCCCGGCAGCGGACGGGATCATGGCCGCCCAGCTCGAGGTGGGGATCCCGATCGTGCTGGCGGTGCTGACCGTCGAGAACCGTCGTCAGGCGCTGGTGCGTTCGGTGCTCGACGGCGACGTGGTCGGCGACAACAAGGGCGCCGAGGCGGCCGACACCGCGCTCGAGATGGCTGCCGTCCTCGCCGCCATCCGCACCGCCCCCTGAACCCAAGCCCCTCACCCCCTCCCACCCCTCACCCCTCACCCCCCACCCCTCACCCCTCACCCCGAACTCGGCACGTCTGAGGTCGATAATCGACGCAAGACGTTCTCGGTACCGGCTGTTCAGCGCGACCAGCCACGTCGGGATGCAGCGAACGCGCCGACGACGGCGAGGGAGGTCGCAACGTTGATCGAATCGACCCCGGGTGCCATCGGTACGCAGACCCGTTGGTCTGCCTCGGCGAGCGCTGCAGAGGAGAGACCCGGGCCCTCGGCGCCGACCACGAGGGCGACACGGCCGTCGAACATCCCGGAGTCGGCAGCATCGTCGACGGGGATCGCGTCCGCTGCCGGAGTGAGGGCGACGATGCGGAACCCGTTGTCTCGCAGCACGGTGTAGCCATCGGGAAGCGAACCGATGCGGGCATGGGGGAGCGCCGCCGCCCATCCGGATGACACGCGGACGGATCGACGGTAGAGCGGGTCAGCGGTGAGGTCATCGAGGAGCACGCCTCCGACGCCCATGGCCGCGGCGTTGCGGAAGAGGGCGCCGAGGTTCTCGTGGTCGTTCAACGCCTCGGTCACGACGACCCGTCGACACCGCGGGAGGAGGTCGTCGGGATGTGTCGGGGGAGGGCGGTGTGCACAGGCCAGGACGCCCCGGTGCAGGTCGAAGCCGACGATCTCGGCGAGGATCCGACGGTCGGCGACCCGGATGGGGATGTCGTCAGGCACGAGCCCGAGGATCGGGGCGAGCGACGCAACCTTCGAGCTCAACAGCAGGATCGACCGGAGGCGCAGCCCGGCCCGGACGACGACGCCGAACGGGACTCCTCCCTCGACGATGAAGGAGGTGGGGTCGGCGCCCATGTCGGCCGGGTGGTACCGGAGGTCCCGGAACTCGGCCACCCGCGGGTCGTCGGGATCGTCGATGCGTTCCACCGGTGGCGAGTGTGACACCGATTCCCTGTCCACCGCGGACCGGAGCGAGAGGGTGCCCGGCCGCTGGTCGCCGTGTTCAGAGGATGAGCGTCCGGATGGGGTTCACGAGCAGGTTGCGGAAGTCGTTGGCCGGCACCGGCCGTGAGTAGCGGTACCCCTGCGCGTACCGGCAGCCGAGATCGATGAGCGCCCGCTCCTGAGCCTCTTCCTCGATGCCCTCGGCGACGACTCGCACGCCGAGCTCGCGTGCGAGATCGAGGACCGCGGTGACGATTTGGCGGTTCGTCGGACGGTCGAGGCCTTCGATGAACGACCGGTCGATCTTCAACACGTCGAAGGCGAACCGCTGCACGTAGCCGAGCGACGAGTAGCCCGTCCCGAAGTCATCGATCGCGAGCCTGGTGCCCAGCGCCCGCAGCGTCTGGCCCCGCTCGACGTAATACTGCGCGGTCTTGGGCGAGCGCTCGATCGCGCGGTTGCGGTCGGCCAACTCCTCCTTATGCTTTTCCATACGCTTATAGGTGTTGGCTCGCTGCTGATAGGGTTCGGCGTCGTCGGGGTCCCGGCGGATTGCCTCGGTCAGGTCGGCCAGGGCCTCCTCCAGCTTGCCGAGTTCTCGGTTCGCCAGTCCGCGACCCTGGTAAGCCGGCGTCATCTCGGCGTCGATCTTGAGCGCCGCATTGTAATCGGCCAGCGCGGTCTGGTAGTCCCCCAGCTGGTGATAGACCCATCCCCGGTTCATGAGCGCCGTCGCGTACAGAGGATTCAGCTTCAGCGCCTGGCTGTAGTCGGCCAGCGCCTGCCGATAGCGACGGTTGTTGTGCCGGCGAAAGGCCCGCTCGTGCCAGGCCTCCG
>CAYSCB010000056.1:0-12437 GCA_964429335.1 uncultured Aquihabitans sp. | reverse complement strand
CGGGGAACTTGTCCGCGATCGCCTCCCACAGCTCGGCGAAGTTCCATCCGGCCATCCGTGTCCCCCTCGGGTGTCGAGCGCCGCTCACGGAGTCGTCCGTGCAGCGAAGTGGCCCTGACGGTACCGTCCGCCGTCATGGACTTCGAACTGCCCCCCGAGGACGACGCTCGACGGGTGCAGGTCAGGGCGTGGATCGAGCAGCACCCCGACGCGACCGGTCGTGACCTCGCCGAGGCCGGTTACGTCGCACCGCACTGGCCGGCGCCGTGGGGGTTGGAGGCCGATCCGATCCACCAGATCCTGATCGACGACGAGCTGCGTCGTGCAGGCGCCCGTCGGCCGAACAACCCGATCGGTATCGGCTGGGCTGGGCCGACGATCCTCGCCGCGGGCACTGCCGAGCAGAAGGACCGCTACCTGTTCGGTCTGCTGTCGGGTGAGGACGTGTGGTGCCAGCTGTTCAGCGAGCCCGGCGCAGGGTCGGACCTCGCGGCGCTCGGGACGCGGGCAGTCCGCGACGGTGACGAGTGGATCGTCAACGGCCAGAAGATCTGGACGTCGCTCGCGCACGTCTCCCGGTACGGGATCCTGATCGCCCGCACCGGTCCCGACGCTCCGAAGCACAAGGGCATCACCTACTTCATCTGCCCGATGGACCTGCCCGGCATCGAGATCCGGCCGATCGTCGAGATGACCGGTGCGCACAACTTCAACGAGGTGTTCCTCACCGACGTCCGCATCCCCGACGAGCTGCGCGTCGGTGACGTGAACGACGGGTGGCGACTCGCCAAGGTCACCCTCGCGAACGAGCGCGTGTCGTTGTCCTCCGGCGGGGCGCTGTGGGGGATGGGGCCCGACGCGCAGGACCTGTTGGACGTGATCCGTGGCGCCGGCGGGTTGAGCGATCCGGCCGACCGCCAGCGCGCCGCCGCGCTGCACATCGAGTCGGAGATCCTGCGGCTGATCCGCCTCCGCACGGTGACCGCCGCGATCAAGGGTCGCCAGCCCGGGCCGGAGGCGTCGATCCGCAAGATCCTCGCGGACGAGCACGGCCAGCGGATCATGGGCTTCGCCAAGGACCTCGCCGGAGCCTCCGGCATGGTGACCGGCGGCGGTCCGCTCGGCGCGGATGTGGGGCTGTGGCACTACGGCTACCTGTTCGCACAGGCGCTCACCATCGGCGGCGGGACCGGTGACGTGCAACGCAACATCGTCGCCGAACGCGTCCTCGGCCTGCCCCACGACGTCGACGTCGAGGCGGGCAGGACCTGGGCGGAGACACGCCGCAGTGGCGCCGGGTGAGGTTGGGGCGCGGTCTGCCCGACGGCGGGTGCTGATCACCGGTGGCGCCGGCAACGTCGCTGGCTGGCTGATCCGTCGTCTCCCGCCCGGCACCGATCTGCACGTCACGGTGCACCGGAGCCCGCTGATCGATCGGGTCCGTGGCACCGTCACGCCGCACCGCGTCGATCTCCGCAGCGCGGACGACACCACCCGGCTGATGGACGAGGTGGCTCCCGACGTGGTCATCCACACCGCGTACGCCCAGGGCAGCCGGGCCGCCATCGTCACCGCGACCGGATCGGTGGCGGCGGGGGCCGCGGAGGTGGGGGCGTCGCTCGTGCACCTGTCCACCGACGTGGTGTTCGCGGGCGATCACCCGCCCTACGACGAGACGTCGAGTCCGGATCCGATCGACGACTACGGGCGGTGGAAGCTGGGTGCCGAACGGGCCGCCGAAGCGGCGGTGCCGGACGTTTGCACCGTCAGGATCTCCCTGGCGGTGTCCCTCGACCCGCCGGACCGGGTGACCGCCGCGCTGGCCGGAGCGCTGCGCGGCGGTCGTGGTGTCACCTTGTTCCACGACGAGATGCGCCAGCCGATCCGCTCGCAGGACCTCGCCGCGGAGCTGTGGGCGCTCGTGGCGTTGGAGCGGACCGAACGTGCGGGGACCTGGCACCTCCCGGGTCCCGAGCACGTGAGCCGCCTGCAGTTGGGGAGCCGGCTCGCAGCCGCGCTCGGCGTCGATCCGGGTGGGATCCGCAGCGCATCCGCCGCCACCCACCCGGCGCCGAGGGTGCGCGACCCGCGGCTCGTGGGTCGACGTCGCGGGGCGCTCGGCGTGGACCTGTCACCCTTCGATGCCTGGTGAGGGTCCGCTGTCTGCCAGCGGGTACGGTGTCGCCGATGGCCGCAACGAGCGATGCTGACGAGCTGAAGGTGAGGGCGAAGGTGGTCGCGGCGGAGGACCTCCGCGGCGTGCCGGCGGGGACTCCCGGCCGGGTCACCCTCAAGAACGGGTTCCGTTGGATCCGCTACCGGGTCGAGTTCGACAACGGGGTCGGCATCGGTTCCCTCGACCGCAGCCAGCTGGTACCTGCGAAGGAATGGGTGGACGCATGAAGCTCAGCATGCAGATCGGCTACTCGGGGGGCTTCGCCGACTCGGTCGCGCAGGTCCGCTCGCTCGAACAGGCCGGCATGGACATCGTCTACGTCGCCGAGGCCTACGGCTACGACGCGCCGACGCTGATGGGCTACCTCGCTGCGGAGACCGAGACGATCCAGATCGCGTCGGGCATCCTGCCGATCTACACCCGGACGCCCACCCTGTTGGCCATGACCGCTGCAGGTCTGGACGAGCTGTCGGAGGGCCGGGCGATCCTCGGCCTCGGCGCGTCGGGTCCGCAGGTGATCGAGGGCTTCCACGGCGTCGCCTACGACGCTCCGATCCAGCGGACGCGGGAGATCATCGACATCTGCCGGAAGGTGTGGAAGCGGGAGGAGCCCGTCGTCCACGACGGCCCGAAGTACCACCTGCCGTTGCCCGAGGGACAGGGGACCGGTCTGGGCAAGGCGCTCAAGATCATCACGCACCCTCGTCGGGCGGACATCCCGATCCACGTGGCATCGCTCGGTCCGAAGAACGTGCAGATGACCGCCGAGCTCGCCGACGGCTGGCTGCCGATCCTGTTCCACCCCGAGAAGGCGCGCGGCGTCTGGGGCGCGGACGTCGACGCCGGTCTGGCGAAGCGGGCACCGGAGCTCGGACCGCTCGACGTGATCGCCGGCGGGCTGCTCGCGATGGGTCCGGAGAGCGAGGTCGGCGGTTTCCGCGACTTCATGCGGGCGATGGTCGCCCTCTACGTGGGCGGCATGGGTGCCCGTGAGCGCAACTTCTACAACCAGCTGTTCCAGCGCTACGGCTACGAGGCCGAGGCCCGGGAGATCCAGGACCTGTACCTCGAGGGCAAGAAGCGGGAGGCGGCCGAGGCGGTGCCGGCATCGTTCCTCGAACAGACGACGCTCTGCGGTGACGAGGCGTACCTAAAGGATCGGATCGACCAGTTCAAGGCGGCCGGCGTCACGATCCTCAACGTCACCCCGATCGCGGCCGATCTCGACGCGCAGCAGCGGTTGATCTCGAAGGTCAAAGAGCTCGCCGACTGAGGAGCGCCTCGGCCTCGGCGACCATCGACGTGACGATGTCACCGGCCGGTACCAGGGTGTCGATCGCGCCGACGGCCTGACCCGCGGGCATGAACTCCCGGTCGGGGTCGACTCCCTCGGTGTGCTCGTCCCCGCCGAGGTGGTTCGCGCCGTCCTGCATCGAGCGGATGACCTGCATCGGGAACGGCTCCGGTGTGCCGCCGGCCTCCTCGAACTCCTGGGCGTAGGTGGTGCGCAGCACCCGGCACGTCTTGCCGGTGTAGGCGCGGGTCACCATCGTCGAGTCCTCAGCGGCAGCGAGGATGCGGTCCTTGTAGCCGGACACGGCCTGCGCCTCGGGAGTGGCGATGAAGCGGGTGCCCACCCAGACGCCGACAGCGCCGAGGGTGAGGGCGGCGGCCAACCCCCTCCCGTCGAAGATGCCGCCGGCAGCGACCACCGGCACCCGGTCGCCGACGGCGTCGACGACCTGTGGGACGAGGGTCATCGTCGCGATCTGTCCGGTGTGCCCACCCGCCTCGGTGCCCTGCGCGACGACGAGATCGCATCCTGCGTCGACAGCCCGGACCGCGTGGGCGACCTTGCCGCACATGCTCGCGACCACGATGCCGAGCTCGTGGCACAGGTCGATGACCTCGGCGGGGACGCCCAGGCCGGCAACGAACACCGAGCCGCCACCGTCGCTGATCGCACGGACCTTCGCCGCCATGTCCTGCGGCGCGGCGGTCAGCAGGTCCACGCCGAACGGCTTGTCGGTCGCTGCTGCGACGGCAGCGATCTCCGCGACCATCTGGTCGTCGGGCATCGTGGACGCCCCGAGGCAGCCGAGGCCGCCCGCTTCGGAGACCGCGGCCGCCAACCTGGCGTAGGAGACCCCGCCCATCCCGGCGAGCATGACGGGGTGCTCGATTCCCAGCAGTTCGGTCAGAGGGGTGCGCATGGGCCGGGATCGTAGGTCGTGTCGAGGTGGTCCAGCCCCGTCATGTCGTCGCCCAGCCCCGTTCTGTTGTGCAGAACCAGAAGGATCCTTCTGGTTCTGCACAACAGAACGGTCATGGCGCGGCTTCGTGTCGGACGTCGCGGTAGGCGCCGGCTCCGCTGAGAGCGCCACGGTGCCAGCGTGACGGCGTGAACGCGATCCCCCGCGGTGAGTCCTCGAAGAGCCATCGTGCGAAGTTGCGTCGGGTCCACGGGGTTGCGCCGGCGACCCGGATGGCGGTCCGTGCACCCTTGCGGTGCTTCAGGGCGCGGACGAGCAGGACCGACATCCTGTGGTCGGCTTCGAGCTCGTCGAGCAGACGCGTGGCGTATCGAGCGCCGGCGTCGCCGACGACGCCGTGGTCCCGGATGCACTCCGCCGCCGTGACCCCCGTCAGGAGCGCCTGGCCGATCCCTTCGCCGGTCATCAGGTCGCAGGCGGTGACGGCGTCGCCGACGAAGAGTGCGCGGCGGGTCGTCGGCACCGCCCGGTCGATGCGTGCCGGGATCGGCCACGCCCGGTGCGGCCCGTCCGGCGCCACGTCCGGTCCCAGGACGTCGCGGATGTGCGGTCGGTCGAGGAGCTCCTGCCAGAGCGCGCCCATGTCGCCGATCGCGACCTTGCCGCCGCGCTGGACGCCGAAGCCGATGTTCGCCCGTCGGCCCTCGAGTGGGAACGACCAGAAGTAGCCGGGGAGCAGGTCGGCCTCGAACATCACGTGGAGGTGACGTGCCGCCTCGTCGCCGACGCCGGACACGTACTGGCGGAAGGCGTGCCACTCACCCCGGTAGCCGGGTTCGCCGGCGCCGAGCGCCCGTCGCAGCGGCGACCAGATGCCGTCGGCGCCGACGACCCAGCGTGCCCGGACCTCACGCTCGGGTCGGCGGTCCCGACCGAGGACGAGGGTGACGCCGTCGTCGTCCTCGGTGGCGGCGATCAACTCGGTTCCCTCGACGATTGTCGCTCCCTCCTTCCGGGCGAGATCGACGAGCGAGGCGTCGAGGTCCAACCGGGTGGCGACCGCGGCGAAGCGGCCGGACCCGTCGTCGGGAAGTGGTAGGTGGATGCGGTACCCGCTCGGTGAGGTCACGTAGCAGTCCGTCACGTCGGTCCACGACCCGATGGTGGACGGCTCGAGCCCGAGGGATTCGAGCTGTCGGAGCGCGAGCGTGGTGAGGCCGTCGCCGCAGGTCTTGTCGCGGGGGAAGGTGGCCTTGTCGAACACGCCGACGTCGATCCCCGCCCGGGCGAGCGTCACCGCCGCAGCGCTGCCCGCCGGGCCGGCGCCGATGACCGCGACGTCGAGAGTGTCCACCGGCGCAGGCTACGCGACCGGTCGATCCCGGTTCAGATCACGGTCTGCGCGACGGTGACACCGTCCGCCGCGGATCCCGTACGACGACCGGCTCGAGCACCTCGTCGACCGCAGCGACGAGGTCGTCGTCGAGGGTCATCTCCGCGGCAGCGACGGTCTCGACGAGCTGCTCCGGTCTCGACGCGCCGACGATCGCTGCGCCGACGCCCGGGTTGCGCAGCACCCATGCCACCGCGTACTGCGCCATCGTGATCCCTGCCGCTTCGACCAATGGCGCCATCGCGACCATGGCGTCGAGGACGTCCTCGCGCAGGAAGCGCTTCACGAAGTCGGCGCCGCCGTGCTCGTCGGTCGCCCTCGAACCCGCGGGCACGGGCTCGCCGGGCCGGTACTTGCCGGTGAGGACGCCCTGGGCGAGGGGTGACCAGACGATCTGGCCGATGCCGACGGTCGAGCTGGTCGGGATCACCTCCGCCTCGATCACCCGCCACAGCAGCGAGTACTGGGGCTGGTTCGAGATGAACGGCACGTGCAGCTCACGTGCCAGCGCTGCAGCAGCCGTGAGCTGTCCGGCATCCCATTCGGACACGCCGATGTAGAGCACCTTGCCGCTGCGCACGAGGTCGGCGAAGGCGAGCATCGTCTCTTCGAGCGGCGTCTCGTGGTCGTAGCGATGTGCCTGGTACAGATCGATGTGGTCGGTCTGCAGGCGTCGCAGCGATGCGTCGCAGCTCTCGAGGATGTGCTTGCGGGACAGCCCCCGGTCGTTCGCTCCCGGTCCGGTCGGCCAGTAGACCTTCGTGCAGATCTCGAGGCCTTCGCGTCGTTGTCCCGCGAGCGCCCTGCCCATGACGGCCTCGGCCCGGGTGCCGGCGTAGACGTCCGCGGTGTCGAAGGTCGTGATCCCCCGGTCGAGCGCTTCGTGGACCGACGCGATCGCCGTGTCGTCGTCGACCTGCGAGCCGTGGGTGATCCAGTTCCCGTAGGCGATGGCGGAGATCTTGAGACCGGAACGTCCGAGGTGGCGGTGCTGCACGGTGGTCCTCCTCGGTCAGGCGAGGTCGAGGATCTCGTCGTATCCCGATCGGATGCACTCGATGAACGCATCGGTGTCGGGCACGGCTGACGGATCGACGTTGATGCCGATGTTGAGGTCGTTCTGATAGCTGAGCAGCGTCACGTTGCACGCGGCGCCGGCGAGGGGGCCGAACGGCAGGATCGAGTCGATCCGGGTCCCCCGGAAGTAGAGCGGCACCGGTGAGCCCGGCACGTTCGATGCCTGGAAGTCGAGCCCCTTCATCATCGAACCGAAGATCTGCGTCACCACCGTGGTCGGGAATCGGTTCAGGATGTTCGCGACCGGGTCGACGAGGTGGTTGGCCGGCTCAGCACGGGCGTCGAGCATCCGACGGCGGATCGTGCGCATCAGCTCGATCGGGTCCTCGGCCCGGACGGGGATCTCGAAGCGTGCAGGCACGAACGCGTTCCCGGCGGTGCCGGCGCTCTCCCCCGAGCGGATGTTGATCGGCATGCCCATCCGGAGGTCCCGGAGCGGGACGTGGTGCAGGTGGTGGTAGTTCTGCAGACCCCGGACGAGGCCGCTCACGTAGGCGTCGTTCAGCGATCCACCGATCCGCCTACCGGCCTTCTTGGCCAGATCCAACGGAAGCGCGAGGACCTCGAGGTGGTTGGAGAGGGACCGTGCCGACATGATCGGCGACAGCGGTTCCGGCGACGGTCGCAGGAGCCGGGCTGCAGAACCTGCCAACTCCACCGCCGAACCGAAGGTGCCGAGCGGGTCGGTCACCGCAGCGAGCGCGACGTCGGCCCCTGTCCCTGCGATCTGGCCGAGCAGGTCGAGCTGGGCCCGTGTCTGGTGCGTGAACGCGTCGGCGAAGCGCTCGGTCTGGGACAGCACCCGGGCCTCCGGGGCGGGTGGCATCTCCCGTTCGGGGGCGTCGCGTTCGACGTCGAACAGCTCGAGCATCAGCCGGACACCGCCGACGCCGTCGGTCATCGCGTGGTGGAACTTCAACACCAGCGCTTCGCGGCCGTCGGCGAGACCCTCGATCGCCGTGCACTCCCACTGCGGTCGGGCGCGGTCGAAGCCCTGCATCGCGATCGGCTGGACCATCCGGAGCAGGTCGCCGAGGGTGCCGTCGTCGGGGACACGGGTGCGGCGGAGGTGGAAGTCGAGGTCGAAGTTCGGGTCGATCTCCCAACGCGGCGGTGCGATCGACAACGGGTTGGATCTGACGCGCTGGCGGAGGCGGGGGATGACCCGCGACGCCCGTTCGAAGCTCCGGCGCAGCGTGTCGCGGTCGAGCGGTCCGTCGAGGAGCACCACGACGGTGATCGTCGAGCGGAGCATCGGGTCCTTCTCGATCGACCACATGAGCGCGTCCTCGTCGCTCATCCGGTCGTTGTACTGGATGTGATCGCTCGGCAGGTCGTCCACGGCCTCACACTACGACGGACGGCGCCTCGCCGTGTCGGTCGCGATGCGACGGCTCATGCCGGTGTCAGCACTTGTACTGGGCGTAGTAGTTCTGCTGATCGGTGTGGCCGTCGAGGTAGGTCCGCGTCCGTTGGGTCGTGATCTTGCCGCACCCGCTGGTGGGGTTCTGCGCCGTCTGCGCCCCGGTCGCGAACGGTGAGGACCACAGCTGCACGGTGATCGACGAGGCGGTGTAGCTCGGCCAGATCACCACGCCGTAGGGCGTGTTGTTGCGGATCTTCAGGTCGACGCTGGGATAGGCGAGGGTCGCCTCGCGTCCGAAGGGGTAGCGGCTGATGTACTCCGAGTGCGCCTTGTGCTCCGGGATGTCGAGCCCCGCGAAGAACGCCGCGTTGAACAACGTGGTCGCGAACTGGCTGATGCCGCCGCCGTAGTCCTCGGCGTGCTGGCCGTTCTCGATCACCGGGGCCACGACGTAGCCCTTCGCGGGCGTGCGCTTGCCGATGAAGGCGTTGACCGAGAACGTGTCACCGGGCGCGATCAGCACGCCGGTCATGGCGTTGGCGATGTTGTGGATGTTCGTGACGCGCGCTTGTCCGGCCGGGTGGCGGGTCGTGAACTCCCCGACGACCTGCTTGACGCCGAGTCCCTTGGCCCACTCGACCCCTTCCGCCGCGGTCATCGTCTTGGTCGGCAGGTCGATCTCCTTCTTGCCGGCCAGGAGGCCGTCGACGATCTTCTGCGGCGCCTCCGCCCCGCAGCACACCTGAGCGTCGTGGCCCGCAACGGGGACCGGGACGCCTGCCTGCATCGTGAACACCACCCCGGTCGGGTTCCCGGATCCCGCGGGCATGTTCGCGGTGAGCAGGTCGCCGACGGCCTTCGGATCCATCGTCAGCTGCGGCACCGGGGTCTCGGGAGCACCGCCGACGGTCACTGCGAACGCGGGGCGGAACTTCGGACCGTCGATCTGGAACGATCCGCCGGCAACGGTCAGGGTCACCTTGTCCACCGTGACGCCGTTCGCCTGATCGACCAGCGCCTGGACGGACGCGTCGGTCATCTTCGGCTTGGTGACCGCCCGCTTCGCGTCGACGGTGATCGCACGTCCGAGCCGGGTGACACCGGACGGAAGCGCTGCGGCGACCGCGTTGGTGGTGAGCTGGACGCCGGAGGTGCCCGGGACCAGCTTCAGGCTCCCGTCGGCCATCTCCATCGACGGCTCGACCGGTGAGGAGCGTCGGTCGCCCTCGAGGATCCCGAGCTCCTGGGAGAGCTGGCCGCCGTCGACGCGCAGAGCCGCGTCCACGTCGCGGGCAGCCACGAGCGACCGCATCCATCGGACCGGTCGCGCCGCGAGCGGGTCGTCACGTCCGATCGCCCAGGCCCTCGCCACCGACGAGTCGACGTCGATGGCGAGGCCGAGGTCGCCGGCGGTCGAGTCGAGTCGGAGGTCGCCGGCGTCGATGCGGACCCTGGTCGCCGGGAACTGCGCTGCCATGGCCTTGACGGTCGAGCGGAGCTCGGCGCGGCTCATCCCGCCGACGTCACGACCGGCGAGGTGCACGTTGCGTGCCACGGCGTCGTCGTTCAGCGCAGCGGCGTCCACGGCCCAGGCCGTGACGACGAGCGCGATCGCGACGAGGGGCGCGGCGACGACACCGATCAGAACCTTGCGGGGGCGGGACACGGCACTAGGGTCCCACATCGCGGGGCGCGGATCGTGGCACCCGGCGTTCGCCGCCGCCGTGTCGGTGGTGAGGGCCGTCGACGACAGGGGAGTGGGTTCATGGGGATCTGTGACGGACGTGTCTGCGTGGTGACCGGAGCGGGCCGGGGGATCGCCCTTCGTACGCGCTGTCGCTCGCCGGCGAGGGAGCTCGGGTCGTCGTCAACGACCTCGGCGGTGACATGGACGGCAGCGGTTCGCCCACGACGGGCCCTGCGACCGACGTCGTGGAGGAGATCCGCGCCGCCGGGGGCGAGGCGGTGGCCAACGGCGACGACGTGTCGAGCTTCGATGGTGCCGGACGTCTCATCAGCACCGCCGTCGAGCACTTCGGCGACCTCCACTGCGTGGTGAACAACGCGGGGATCCTGCGCGATCGGATGCTCGTCAACATGACCGAGGCCGAGTGGGACGACGTCATCCGCGTCCACCTGAAGGGCACCTTCGGTCCGACGCATCACGCCGCACTCCACTGGCGTGAGCAGGCTCGTGCGGCCGACGCCGGGGAGCGGGACCGTCCGATCGGGCGGATCGTCAACGTGACGTCGGTGTCGGGCATCTACGGCAACATCGGCCAGACGAACTACGGCGCTGCGAAGGCCGGCATCGCTTCGTTCACGTTCATCGCGTCGATGGAGCTCGCTCGCTACGGGGTGACGGTCAACGCGATCGCTCCGGTGGCCCTGACGCGCATGACCGAGGGGTTGGGACCCGAACCGACCGACGCGCAGCGCGAGGAGATGAGCCCGCGCTGGATCGCTCCGATCGTCACCTGGCTGGCATCGGAGGAGTCGTCGCACGTGACCGGCCGGGTGTTCGAGGCCTCGGGCCGGATGCTCGCGGTCGCCGAGGGTTGGCACCGGGGTCCATCGACGGATCCGGTCGAGGACCCGAAGCGTGTCGGACCGGTCGTCGACGAGCTGCTGGCGCTCGCGCGTCCGCCGGCGGACATGACCGGAGCGGACCGGACGACCTGAACCCTGCGGGTGACGGTCGGGCAGGGTCCGGCGGCTATGTTTCGGTCGACCAGAGGTGTCGAACCGAACGAGGAGCGTGGAGATGCCGATCAACCCGGATGCGATCGGGACGAGGAGCGAGCCGGCGGAGTCGTCGTGGACCTCCAAGGACGGACTGCTCTACGCGGTCGGCGTGGGCGCCGGCCAGGATCCGCTGGATCGCCGTGAGCTCCCGTTCGTGACCGAGAACTCGATGGACATGGAGCAGCGGATCCTGCCGACGATGGTGGTGACGCTGCCCTCCATCACCGGGTTGTTCGCATCGATCGGTTCGTTCAACCCGGCGATGCTCGTCCACGGCGAGGAGCGCATCGTCTTGCACCGGGAGGTCCCCGTCGACGGAACCGTCTCGACGGTCGGGGAGATCACCGCCATCTGGGACAAGGGCAAGGGCGCGGTCATCGAGGTGACGAGCACCTCCACCCTGGTGGGCGAGACAGATCCGCTGTTCGAGGTCGTGATGTCGGCCTTCGTCCGTGGCGAGGGCGGATGGGGCGGCGAACGTGGACCGTCCGGTCCCCGCAACGAGGTGCCCGACACCGAACCGGACGCGGTGCTGGTCACACAGACGCGTCCCGAACAGGCTCTGATCTACCGGCTCTCGGGCGACCGCAACCCGCTGCACTCCGACCCGGGCTTCGCTGCACTCGCCGGCTTCGACCAGCCGATCCTGCACGGGCTGTGCACTTACGGGTTCACCGGTCGGGTCCTGCTGCACGAGCTGTGCGGTTCCGATCCGGCCCTCCTCCGGTCCATGGAGGGGCGCTTCTCCTCGCCGGTGATGCCCGGTGAGGAGCTCACCGTCCAGGTGTGGCGCAACGGCGATGGAGCGGCGGTGTTCCGGACGCTGGCATCGGGCGATCGCGTCGTGCTCGACGCCGGCGGCGTCACCTTCGACGCCTGAGGGACGGGTCGCGGCCCCGTCCGCTGCTCAGAAGAGCGTGAGATCCGCCTCGCGAGCACCGCGGAGGACGTCGTAGTCGACCTCGACCCAGCCGATGCCCCGCGACTCGGCGAGCACCCGTGCCTGCGGCTTGACCACCTGGGCGACGAAGATGCCGCGGACGCCGCGCAGCGCCGGGTCGCGGTCCATGCGCTCGAGGTAGCGGACCAGCTGCTCGACGCCGTCGATCTCGCCCCGGCGCTTGACCTCGACAGCCACAGCGGTCCCCTCGGCGTCTCGGCACAGCAGGTCGACCGGGCCGATGTCGGTCGGGAACTCGCGCCGAACGAGTGTGAGGTCGACCGCGATGGCCGACGGGTCGGCGGCGAGGAGCTCCTGCAGGTGCGCCTCGACGCCGTCCTTGCGCAGACCCGGATCGACGCCGAGCTCGTGCGCGGTGTCGGAGACGACCTCGTGCAGGTGGATCGTGAGCCGTTCGCCCTTGGGGTTGGTCACCGTCCAGTGGTCGTCGTGCTCGACGACCACGTTCGGCGCGTTCATCCAGTTGAGCGGCTTGTAGGCGCCGCCGTCGGCGTGGATGGCGACGC
>CAYSCB010000055.1:0-12442 GCA_964429335.1 uncultured Aquihabitans sp. | reverse complement strand
AGGTGGTAGTACCGCCGGACCATCCGGCTGCTGGTGCGGTAGCCGGAGACCCAGATCGGCACGATCGCCGCCGCTGCGACCAGAGCGGTCACGTAGGTCGTGGTGGGCCACCCGAGGTGCAGTGCGGCGATCCCGATCAACGAGCCGGCGACAGCCCCGCTGACGCGGTGTCGACGGTCCTCCCACGCGAGCGCGAACGTGATGCCGAGCGCTGCCAAGCCCGCCAGACCCCACCACCCGCCGGCGCCCAGAGTGACGAGGCCTGCTCCGACGGCGAGGCTCCAGCGCCGGGCACGGGACCCGGCGAGCGCGGTCATCGTGACCAACGCAGCACGCCAGGCGGCATCCGCGAGTGGAGACCCCGTCGGTGTGGCCGTCGCTCCGAGGGCCGCCGCTGAGCCCATGACGACGCACACTCCGGCAACGGCGAGGATCTGGGACGGCGTGGCGCTGCTGCGGCGGTGCCGGGCCTTCTTCGGGCGCGCCGGAGGGGCGTCCGTGGAGGTCATCACCGCTCCAGTCTGCACCAGGACCCTGCCAGGTCACACTGGGTAGATCCCACAGTCGCCGGTCCGACGGAACGGGGTTCTCGTCCGAAGTCGGGTCGTCTGGGTACCGCATGGGGTGCTGCCCGACCCGAGTTCGGAGTGGGGCGGGTGCGTGCGGGTGCGTGCGTGGTACCAATGGCACATGAGCCGTCGTCGCCCCGTCGTGCCCCGCCGCGCGCCGCGTCCCTACAACCGGACCGATCGGATCGGCGAGCTCGTGCGGGAGATCGTCGCGTCGGAGCTCGAACGCATCGGCGACGAACGCCTCGAGCTCGTCACCGTGACCGACGTCCGGGTCGATGCATCGCTGGAGCACGCCGAGGTCTTCTGGTCGTCGCTGCAGGCCGAGGACGACGGGCGACTCGACGAGGTCGCGGCCGCCCTCGACGAGCAGCGCTGGAAGGTGCAGCAGGTCGTCAACCGCGAGGTGCGGACCCGCAAGACCCCGCAGATCACGTTCCGCCCGGACGACGTGTTGAGATCGGCGTTGCGCGTCGACGAGATCCTCCGCTCCATCCATCCTGGTGACGCGGACGTCGACGACGACGTGGACTATCTGGACGGCGACGATCGGGGGGACGCCGGAGAACCGGGGGAGGACGTGACGGGCATCCGCCCGGATGTGCCGTGACCGAGCGTGCATCGGGGGACCCGGGAGCCGCGCCGATCGGCCTGGCGGTCATCGACAAGCCGGCCGGCTGGACCAGCCACGACGTCGTCGCCCGGAGCCGTCGTCTGCTCGGCACCCGCAAGGTCGGCCACTCTGGCACCCTCGACCCGATGGCCACCGGGGTGCTCGTCCTCGGCGTCGGTCCCGCCACACGGCTGCTCCGCTTCCTGAGCGGGCTCCCCAAGTCCTACGAGGCGCTGATCCGCTTCGGCTCAGAGACGGACTCCCTCGACGCCGACGGCCGAGTCACCGTCACCCACGACATGGCCGTGCCGGCGCCGAATGCGGTACGGGCAGCGGCGTCGACGTTGACCGGGGAGCTGCTCCAGGTTCCGCCGATGGTGTCGGCCAAGAAGGTCGACGGGACACGGCTCCACGAGCTGGCGCGTCGGGGTGAGGTGGTCGAGCGTGCCCCGGTGCCGATCGCTGTCCATCGTTTCGACGTCGAACCCACCGCGGACCCCATGGCCTATGTCGCGCATGTGGAGTGCTCTGCGGGGACCTACGTCCGCGTGCTGGCGTCGGACCTCGGCCACGCCCTCGGCGGTGGTGCGCACCTCGGTGCCCTGCGTCGCACCGCTGTCGGGCCGTTCGGCCTCGGTGAGGCCGTGTCGCTCGACGAGCTCGATGCCGGTGCGCTCCTGGCCCCGTCGGCGATCTGTCGGATCCTGGACCACGTGGAGGTGGACGACGCGGCCGCCACGGACATCGGTCACGGCAAGGTGCTCGAACGGGGGCGACTCGGCCTCGGTGACACGGCGGAGGGTCCGTGGGCGGTGCTCGACGCTGACGGTGGGCTCATCGCCGTGTACGAGGCGCACCGTGGCACGACGGTGAAGCCGGCGCTCGTGCTCTCCTGAGCGGGCGGTACCCTCGGCGACCGTGGCGATCATCCGCGACACCGCAACGTGCCCCCGACCACCCGAGGGCTCCGTGGTCACCATCGGCGCGTACGACGGTGTGCACCTCGGCCACCGTGTCGTCATCTCCGAGGTGCGGGAGCGTGCGGCGGCAGCGGGTCAGCGGTCGGTGGTCATCACCTTCGATCGCCACCCGGCCCGCGTGGTCCACCCCGACACGGCGCCGGCGCTGATCACCGACCTCGACCAGAAGCTCGAGCTCCTCGTCGCCACCGGGGTCGACGACGTCCTCGTGCTGCACTTCGACGAGCAGCGCGCGGCGGAGCCAGCGGAGCACTTCGTCCGCTCCGTCCTGGTCGACTGCCTCAACGTCTCCCACGTGGTGGTGGGGGAGGACTTCCACTTCGGCCACGGTCGCCGCGGCAACGTCCCCATGCTCCGGGACCTCGGTGCGACGCTCGGCTTCGGGGTGCACGGCCACACCCTGGTCGACGCGGACGGACACGACGCCCTCGACGGTGACCGCGTCTCCTCCACGGCGATCCGCCGAGCGCTCGCCGAGGCGCGTCTCGCCGACGCGAACCTCATGCTGGGACGACCGCATGAGATGCGTGGTCCCGTCGTCCACGGCGATGCCCGCGGCCGGACCCTCGGGTTCCCGACCGCGAACGTCGCCATCGCCCCGGAGATGCTGATGCCGTCCGACGGGATCTACGCAGGTGAGCTGGTGCGTCGGGACCGGGGCGACGTCCTGCCCGCGGCGGTCTACGTCGGCAAGCGGCCGACGTTCCACGACGACCGGGCGATGACGTTGCTCGAGGTGCACGCACTCGACTTCGACGGGGACCTCTACGACGAGCAGGTCGCCGTCCGCTTCACGCACCGGATCCGCCCGGATGCCCGCTTCTCGTCGACCGACGCCCTCGCAGCGCAGCTGCGTGCCGACTGCGAGGAGGCGGCCCGGCTGATCTCCGTGGGGCGCCCCGATGGCCTCACGCGAGGTGGGAGCACCGCCCCGTGAACACGATTCGGTACCGTGGACGGCGATGAGCCACATCGAATCGAGTGAGATCCTCGACCCGATCGAAGGTCCGGTCCTCGACGAGCCCATCGCCGCGGGTGCCGTCGAGGTGCCCCGGCTGGCTCGCCACGAGATCACCCTCGCGGACGGACACCTCGTCGGGGTCACCGTCGCGGGAGAGGGCATACCCCTCGTCGTCGTGCACGGCTTCTCCGCCGAGGGCTTCCTCTACGCGCAGTCGCTGTCGCGGCTCGTGAGCATGGGGTTCCACGTCATCGCGATCGACACCGCCGGCCACGGTGCCACGCAGGGCCTGCCGCTGTCGGGTCAGGCGATGACCTCCTATGCGGAGCTCCTGGGCCGCTGCATCGACGAGCTGGGCATTGAGCGCTACGTGCTCGCGGGTCACTCGATGGGTGGCCAGCTCGTGACCCGGCTCGCGGCGCTCCGACCGGAGCGCACGATGGCGGTGATCCTGATCGACGCGATCGTCGGTGACACGTGGGACCGCATGGTGTACCTGTTCCGGGTCGCGCCGCCGCTGCTCGTCGCGGTCGGGGCGCTGCTCGTCATCGACTCGCTCACGATCGCCCCGGCGTTCAGCGATCCACGCCAGGCCGCCAAGCTGCTGCGCCTGGCCGTCCCGACCATCGCCGGCCACGTCGTCCAACCGTGGCGACTCCTGGGACCCATGGCGTCGATCCTGCGGACCCGCTCCAGCCGCTACGCGCTCGATGCCGTCCACGATGCAGACATCCCGGTCATCGCGATGCACGGCGCCTGGGACATCGCGGTCCCGCACCGCACGTCGGTGGACGCCGTGCGCCGCACCGAGGGGACTCTGGTCACCATCGACCGGGCAGGTCACTCGTGGCTGCTCAGCGATCCCGAGGCATTGCCGGCGATCATCGGCGAGCTGCTCGAAGGACCGCTCGGTGACGGCATCCGGAGGTCGCTGCGCGCTGCCGGCATCCGCTCGAGGACGCCGAGCGTGGAGCAGATCAGGTCGGTCTGCTACCGGCCCGACGCGCGCATCTTCGACCTCGACCCCGTCGACACGCGTCGCAAGGTCGTCGGTCGTCACCGCAAGCCGCGCTACCGCTGGCGGACCCAGCATCCCCGACCCTGACGGGTCGCTGCTGGCAGAGCGATCAGCTGCTGCTACCTTGTCCGTTCCCGGCAGATGCCGGGAACCGCTCTTCTCTCACGCGGTCGCAACGGCACGTGCTCGTTGCATCGACGGTGCGAAGGGCAGGGTCCGACACCCGTCAGGAGATGCAGACATGACCAACCGCGAGCCGACGAACCTCCCCCCGAAGGCCGACACGATCGCGAAGCACCGCAAGCACGACACCGACACGGGTTCGCCCGAGGTGCAGATCGCGCTGCTGACCGAGCGCATCAACCACCTGACCGAGCACCTCAAGGTGCACAAGAAGGACCACCACAGCCGCCGTGGCCTGCTCATGCTGGTGGGCAAGCGCCGGCGCTTCCTCGACTACCTGAAGAACAACGACGTCGAGCGCTACCGGGCGATCATCGCCGAGCTCGGCCTGCGCCGCTGATCGGCCGTCGAGGCTCCACACACCTTCCGGTTCTGTTGTGCAGAACCAGAAGGATCCTTCTGGTTCTGCACAACAGAATGGGTGGGGTGGCGGGTGTTCGCATGCGCGGGGCGGTTGTCGGATAGCGTGTGTGCAAACCACAGCGGCAGGCCGGTCAGTTACCGGTTGCCGACCTCCGGCCCCACCCGATGCAACATCGGCTGCGACGAGCCGGGGTTCGACCACTGGGAACTGGCCCCGCCGCACCGATCGCGGCCCGTTCCGGGCTGCACAAGGAGGGCCACATGGCCGAACCCACGCGCGTCGCCGCACCCATCGGCGGCGACGACAAAACCATCTCGTTCGAGACCGGCAAGCTCGCCGGTCTCGCCGGAGGCGCCGTCATGGCGGGAATGGGCGACACGCGCATCCTCGTCACCGCGACCGCAGCGAAGCACGTCCGTGAGGGCATCGACTTCTTCCCGCTCACCGTCGACATCGAGGAGCGCATGTACGCAGCGGGGAAGATCCCCGGCTCGTTCTTCCGCCGTGAGGGTCGGGCGCCGGAGTCGGCCATCCTCACCTGTCGGCTCATCGACCGACCGCTGCGCCCGTCGTTCCCCGACGGTTTCCGCAACGAGGTCCACATCGTCGGCACCGTGCTGGGCGCTGACCAGCACCACCCCTACGACGTGCTCGCGATCAACGCGGCGTCCGCAGCGCTGATGATCTCCGACGTGCCGTTCGACGGTCCGATCGGCGCCGTCCGACTCGCCTACAGCACCGACGGTGCGTGGATCCCGCATCCGACCTACGAGGAGTCCGACGAGGCGACCTTCGAGATCGTGGTCGCTGGTCGTGAGCTCGACGACGGCGACGTCGCCGTGATGATGGTCGAGGCCGGCGGGACCGAGAAGTCCTTCGGCTACTACGCCGAGGGTGCGCCGAAGGTCGACGAGGCGGCACTCGCGACGGCGCTCGAGGAGTGCAAGCAGTACATCAAGGCCGTGATCGCGCTGCAGCGCGACCTGGTCGCCGTCGCCGGCGCCAGACCGACCATGGACTACGAGGTCCAGGTCGACTACACCGACGACGTCTACGACCAGGTGCAGCGCATGGGCGCCGAGCGCATGGGCGAGATCATGCAGATCGCCGACAAGTCGGAGCGCTCAGGCGCGGAGGACGCGCTCCGCAGCGAGCTCGTCGAGCGGATCGTCCCCGAGCTCGTCACCGCGGCGGTCGCCGCGGGCGACGACGAGGCCGATGCCCGCGCGCTCGCGACCAAGCAGGTCAGGAGCGCGGTGCGCTCGATGTCGAAGGCGACGGTCCGCACCCGGATCGTCAACGACGGCCAGCGCATCGACGGCCGTGGCCTGCGTGACATCCGGCCGCTGTCGGCCGAGGTCGGAGTTCTGCCCACCGCGCACGGCTCGGGCCTGTTCCAGCGGGGCGAGACGCAGGTGCTGAACATCTGCACGCTCGGGATGGCGAAGATGGACCAGATGATCGACGGCATCGACCCGATCACCCGCAAGCGCTACCTGCACCACTACAACTTCCCGCCGTTCTCCACCGGCGAGACCGGCTTCATGCGGGGCCCGAAGCGCCGCGAGATCGGCCACGGTGCGCTCGCCGAGCGCGCCGTGTTCCCGGTGGTGCCCTCCCTCGAGGAGTTCCCCTACACCATCCGGCTCGTCTCCGAGGTTCTGTCGTCCAACGGCTCGACGTCGATGGGTTCGGTGTGCGCCTCGACGCTGTCGCTGATGGACGCCGGCGTGCCGATCAAGGCGCCGGTCGCGGGCATCGCCATGGGGCTGGTCCACGCCGACGGCAAGTACGCCACCCTGACCGACATCCTCGGCGCAGAGGACGCCTTCGGCGACATGGACTTCAAGGTGGCGGGCACCGCCGATGCCGTCACCGCCCTCCAGCTCGACACCAAGATCGACGGCATCCCCGCGGACGTCCTCGCTGCTGCGCTGGAGCAGGCGAAGGAGGCCCGTCTCACCATCCTCGAGGTGATGGCCACAGCGATCGCCGAACCCCGCCCCGAGGTCAACGAGACCGCCCCGAAGATCATCAGCTTCGAGATCCCCGTCGACAAGATCGGCGAGGTCATCGGCCCGAAGGGCAAGGTCATCAACTCGATCCAGGCCGAGACCGGCGCGAACATCAGCGTCGACGACGACGGGATGGTCGGCGTCGTGTCGATCGCAGCGGTCGACGGCGGCGCCGTGGCCGAGGCGGAACGTCAGATCAAGCTGATCCTTGATCCTCCCACCGCGGAGGTCGGCGCGACCTACGACGGCCGGGTCGTCAACATCACGAAGTTCGGTGCGTTCGTCAACATCCTCCCGGGACGTGACGGCCTGCTCCACATCTCCAAGCTGGGCGGCTCCAAGCGAATCGACCGGGTGGAGGACGTCGTGTCCCTCGGCGACCCGATCACGGTCGTGGTCGACGACATCGACCCCAACGGCAAGATCTCGCTGTCACCGGTGGGTGATGCGACCGGGAGCGGTGGTTCCCCAAAAGCGGGTGACGGTGCCGACGCGGTCGGTGCCGCGGCCACCGACGCCGATGCCGGGTCGACCGGCGGTTCCCGGGACACCGTCGAGTTGAACTTCAGCGACGCCTTCGACGCGGAGCTCCGTGAGGAGTTCGGCGACCTCGGTCCGGCCACGACGAGACCGGGAGGTGGCGGTGGACGCAACGATCGCGGTGGTCGCGGGCGGGGCGGTCAGCGCCGACGGTGAGCCCCGCACCGAGGTCCTGGGTCGAGTCGTCGGGCGGCGGGAGCACCATCCCGTCGCCCGACGAGCACGTCCGACGTACGGTCCTGGCGAACGGCTTGCGCATCGTCACCGACCGCCTGCCGACCTCGAAGGCCGTCGCCGCATCGGTGTGGGTCGGCGTCGGCGGACGTGACGAGAGCGACGACCTGTCCGGAGCGTCGCACTTCCTCGAACACCTCCTGTTCAAGGGGACCGACGACCGGGATGCCAAGTCGATCGCCGTGGCGATCGACGCGGTCGGTGGCGACATGAACGCGTTCACCGCCAACGAGCACACCGCGTACTACGCACGAGTGCCGGCGGCGGAGGCGCACGTCGGTGTCGGCCTCCTTCTCGACGTGGTACAGCACCCGGCGTTGCGTCCACTGGAGTTCGCCGGCGAACGTGAGGTGATCCTGGAGGAGCTCATCGCCGCCGACGACGATCCGGACGACGTCGCGTCGGTCCGTCTCTTCGAGGCGTTGTTCCCCGACCACCCGCTCGGACGTGAGGTGCTGGGTTCGGTCGCATCGATCGAGGGTCTGGATCGTGACAGCGTCGCGGCGTTCTTCGAGCAGTGGTACCAACCCGCCAACCTGGTGATCGCCGTGTCGGGCGACATCGACCACGACCTGCTGGTCGAGGAGGTCGAGCAGCGCTTCGGCGACCGTTCGCCCGGCACGTCACCGGTTCGCCTCCCCCCGGGTGCTCAGGTCGTCGAGGCGGTGACAGCTGAACGGCCGGTCGAGAGCGTGCACCTGGCGTTGGGGTGGCGGGCGTTGTCGGTCCACGACGAGGATCGGTTCGCTCTGGCGCTGTTGAACCACGTGTTCGGATCGGGACCGTCGAGCCGGCTGTTCCAGGAGGTCCGCGAGGAGCGGGGGCTCACCTACTCGATCGGTTCGGGCCTCTCCCATCACGTCGACACGGGCGCGCTGACCGTGCACTGCGGGACCGCCGCCGGGAAGCTCGACGAGCTGATCGATGTCGTGGACGGGATCGTCTCCGAGATCGTCGCCCATGGGATCGACCGCGAGGAGCTCGCCCGCGCCAAGGGATCGATCCGTGGGGCGTACCTGATGGGCTACGAGGACGTCGGATCACGGATGACACGCCTGGGGGTCGGCGAGATCATGCGCGGGAGCGTCACCCCGATCGACGTGCACATCGCCCGACTCGAGGCGGTGACATCCGACGACGTCCACCGGGTCGCCGAACGGGTGCTCGGCTCGGCCCGGGTGATGTCGACCGTCGGTCCGGCCTGAACGTCGGCGCGCGCGAGCGACCGATCCTCGCAGTCAGTCGACGACGGCGGTCTCGGCCCGCTCCACCTCGTCGCGGGTGACGCCGAGCACGAACAGGATGGCATCGAGGTAGGGCACGTTGACGGTGGTGTCGGCGGCCTCCTGCACGACGGGCTTCGCGTTGAACGCGATGCCCAGACCCGCCACCGCGAGCATGTCGAGGTCGTTCGCTCCGTCGCCCACGGCGACGGTCTGGCTGAGCGGGATCCCCTCGGCACCGGCGAACTCCCGCAGGAACCGCGCCTTGGCAGCCCGGTCGACGACCTCGCCGATCACCTCGCCGGTGAGCCGGCCGTCGACGATCTCCAGGACGTTCGCCCGGGCGAGGTCGACACCGAGCTCCGACGCCAGTCCGTCGGTGAAGTGGGTGAATCCGCCGGAGACGATCCCGACGGTGTAGCCGAGGCGCTTGAGGGTCCGGACGAACGTGCGGGCACCGGGCGTCAGCCGCATCCTGGTGCGCGCGCGGTCGAGCGCGGCGGTGTCGAGTCCCGCGAGCCGACGGACGCGCTCGCGCAGCGCCGTCTCGAAGTCGAGCACTCCTGCCATGGCCTGCTGGGTGACCTCGTGGACCTCGTCGGTGCAGCCCGCCTCCGCGGCGAGGAGCTCGATGACCTCGTCCTGGATCAGGGTCGAGTCGACGTCGAGCACGACCAGGCGCTTCGCCCGTCGTTCGATACCGGCGGGCTGGCGGGCGACGTCGAGGCGGTGCGTCGTCGCTGCCTCGCCGAGGTGCTTGCCCAACGCGTCGGGGTCGGCGCCGGTCACCCGGAACTCGTAGGCGTACACCGGATAGCAGGCGAGACGTACGATCCGATCGATGTTGCCGCCGGCGGCGTTGATCGCAGCTGCGATGGCGCCGATCTCGGTCGGCGACAGCGGTGTCTCCAGGGCGTGACCCAGGACCGTGACCGCATCGGCGTGGCGGTCACCCGATGGGGGCGACGGAGCTGTGCCGACGTCGACGCGCAGGTTCCGGGATCGGCCGAGCTGCTCGAGGACCTCCCGGAGCGCAGCGCCGCCGTCGCCGGGATCAGCGAGCGCCACGGCCAGGGTGAGGTGGCCTCGGACGAGGACCTGTTCGACGTCCTGCACCTCAGCCCCGGACAGGTCGAGCAGGGTCATGAGGTCCGCTGTGATCCCGGGGTGGTCGGGTCCACTGACGCGCGCCAGCAGCGACGGGCGGTCCTTCGGCGGTTCCATCACCGCCTACGGTACGGCTCCGTCGGGTGCGGTCGGTACCTGCATCGGTGGACGGCTCGACCGTCCGGCACGAGGAGACGTGGCAGATGGCGCTCGTTCGGACCGAAGCGATCGGCGACCACGTGCGGATCGTCCGCCTGGACCGACCGGAGCGGCTCAACGCCCTGTCGATCGACCTGGCGGTGGAGCTCGACGACGTGCTCGCTGCGGTCGCCCGCGACAACGCGGCGCGTGTCGTGGTGCTGACGGGGGAGGGGAGGGCCTTCTGCTCGGGTCTCGACCTCAAGGACTACGGGGTGATCCCGAACATCGACGGCTTGTCGGTGCACCGGATAGCGAGTCGCTCGATGCGGATCTACTCGCAGCTGACGCGTCGGCTCCGGTCGATCCCGCAGCCGGTGATCGCTGCGGTCAACGGATCAGCCTACGGCGGCGGGATGTGCCTCGCTCTCGGCGCGGACCTCCGCATCGCGGCGGAGTCGGCGATGTTCAACGCGACGGGGATCGTCAACGGGCTGACGTCGACCGAGATGGGCGCCGGGTGGATCCTCCCGCGCCTCATCGGCGCCGCGAACGCGAACGACCTGCTCCTGACCGGTCGCCGTGTCGACGCGGCCGACGCCCTGCGCATCGGCCTGGTGTCCCGGGTGGTGCCCGACCACGAGCTCCTGGGCGAGGCGCTCGACATGGCAGCGGTGATGGTGCGCTACTCCCACCACGGCCTCGAGGCAACGAAGCAGGCGCTGTGGGCGGAGCTCGAGATCGCGAGCCTCGACGCTGCGATCGAGTTCGAGGACCGGAACCAGCTGATGGCCGGCTTCACCGACAACCTCCCGGAGGCGATCAGGGCGTTCGACTCCGACCGCCAGCCCGTGTACGCGGATGACCCACGCCGGGACCTGTTCGAGCAGCCCGACGGCTGAGAGGGCTCGACGCCTGCGGCCCGGCAGTGACCGGGAGCGGGGCTACTGTCGGCGCCCGTGTCGGACCGCAGCGACAGGATCAGGGTCGGGGTCTTCGGAGCCGGTGGTCGCATGGGCGCCACCGTCTGCCAGGCGGTGCACGACGACCCGGAACTCGAGTTGGTCGCCGCTGTGGACCCGCGCTACTCCGGCCTCGACGTCCTGACCGTCACCGGTGTCGATTCCGAGCTGAGGATGTCACCGTCGCCGACGGCGTTCGAGCGCGCCGGCGCAGAGGTCGTCGTCGACTTCACCGAGCGGAGCGCGTCGGTCGGGAACCTGCGGTGGCTGGCCGAGCACCGGATGCACGCCGTGGTCGGCACCACCGGCTTCTCGGACGCGGACCTCGATGCGATCCGCGGGCAGTTCACGTCCTCGAACTGCGTCATCGCGCCCAACTTCGCGATCGGTGCCGTGCTGATGATCCACTTCGCAGAGATCGCCGCGCCCTACTTCGATTCAGCGGAGATCATCGAGCTCCACCACGACCAGAAGGTCGATGCGCCATCGGGCACGGCGCTGCACACGGCCCAGCGGATGGCGGCCGCGTCGACGGACTGGACGGCGGATCCGACGACCTCCGACGTGCTCGAGGGCGCCCGCGGCGCTGACGGTCCCGCCGGGATCCGGATCCACTCGGTGCGGATGCGGGGCCTGGTCGCCCACCAGGAGGTGCTCCTGGGCACCGCCGGCCAGACGCTCAGCCTGCGTCACGACTCCTATGACCGCACGAGCTTCATGCCCGGTGTCGTGTTGGCCGTGAAGCGGGTCGGTGAACGGTCCGGGGTCACGATCGGGCTCGGGGCGCTGCTCGGCCTGCGGAGCTGACCGACGGGGTCAGCGGTCCCCGAGCTCCTCGTCGAGCTCCTCGACACCGCCGATCAGACCGCGGCGACCGATCGCCTGCCACGCGAGGTAGCCGACCACCAGCACGACGGACCCGAGCAGGAACCACCTCTGGTAGCGGGCGACGACGTCGAGCAGCGACTCGATCTGGTCGGAGAACAGGTGGCCGATCCACCACATCAGCAGGACCCGTCCGACGGTGCCGATGACGTTGAGGACGATGAAGCGGCGGACGGGGAACCCGACCACCCCAGCGATCAGGCAGACCGGGTTGTTCGGCATGACGACGACGAGCACGTTGAGCAGTCGTCGGACGCCGCTGCCGTCGGAGCGGACCTCCTCGAGCAACGGGTCGATCCCTGGGAAGACGTCACTCGCCCATCGGAGTGCACGGTCGCCGTACAGGAAGCCGATCGCGTAGAAGAGCGGGTCCGGCGCGAGCAGCCGGAGCGTCGCCACGACGACGAACGCGAGGAACGGTGCGTTGATCGACGTGGCGATCAGGTACTTGTTGGTCGAGTTGAGGGCGATCAGCGCGATCGGGCGGGTCTGGACCCAGCTCGCCCAGACGGCGTTGCCGATGTTGTTCGCCGCGATCAGCGTGACGATGAGCCCGCCGATGAGCGGCAGGAGCCACCGGGGACGGTTCGGCAGGCCCGGATAGCGGTCGCGCCCATGCGCCCCGACGACACCTGGTGTCTCAGGATCCG
>CAYSCB010000054.1:0-12683 GCA_964429335.1 uncultured Aquihabitans sp. | reverse complement strand
CCCGCCGGTAGAAGCGGGGAGCAAGTCGCTCCTCGAGGAGGTTGCCCAGTCCGGCGACCGGACCCGGAAGGCTCTGCTGCCACATCGGCCCGTGGACGTGGTGCAGCCACACCGCCGTCGGGCCGTGCCACCACAGCGGCGACAGAAACGGCACGCCGTTCCAGATCTCGACGACCGCGTCGGTGGGTCCGAGCCGTCCGGCCACCTCCGCGACCGCGGCGCGCGGGAACACGAGGTACCGGCTGCCACGACGGGAGACGTGGTAGCCGTGGCGGTCGTCGGTCGGTGGACGACCGACGGCGAAGGAGGTGCGATGGGTGATCTCCAGTCCGGCCTGTGCCCAGATGGACTCGATGCTGTCCGCGTGGACCTCGGAACCGCCCGCTTCGTCGTCGTCGAGATCCCGCCACCCGAACACGTGGATGCGGCGCAGCCCGGCACGATCCGCGAGATCGGCGATCGTGGCGAGTGCTTCCTCGCTCGCCTTCGCGGCCTGCGTGTCGACGGACGGTGGCATGGGGACCCGTATGCTACGGCCTCACCAACCCGGCATCGGGGAACCGGGCCGGGATTCCCGGCGCCGATGCGTCCGGGCCCGCATCCGAGGAGTTCAGGAGTGTCCGTGAAGCTGACCGGTGAGCGCCCGATGCAGGGCCAGACCCCCGATTCGCTCCTGGCGCTGCACACCGCCGGCTACCGGGAGGTCCGCGCCAGGATGGGCTCGGGGCGCTTCCTGGACGTGGGCTGTGGGCTCGGTGACGAGTCGATCGGCTTCGCCGGCGACGGCCGGGAGCTCGTCGGCGTCGACTACGACCCGGAGACCGCGGCGAGCGCTGTGCGGGTCCACGGTGCCGAGGGACTCGAGGCGATCTGCTCGGACGGGTCCCTGCTGGCCCTGCGGAGTGACTGCTTCGACGACGTGTGCTCGTCGCACCTGATCGAGCACTTCATCGAGCCGGAGCACCACGTCGCCGAGGTCGCCCGGGTCCTCGCTCCGGGCGGAACGGCGTTCTTCATCACGCCGAACGCACCGGCGGACTTCGAGAACCCGTACCACGTGCACCTGTTCGGACCGGACGATCTGCGCGAGATGCTCGGTCGGCACTTCCGCACCGTCGAGGTCCACGGGCTCGACGCCACGCCGATGGTCAAGGCCGACTTCGAGAAGCGGCGCGAGATGGCGAACAAGCTGCTGCGCCTCGATCCGCTCGGACTGCGTCACAAGCTCCCGCGAGAGGTGTTCGTGTGGCTGCACGCGACGGGTCGGCGACTCGCCTACCGGTTCACCAACACCGAGCAGGTCGGAGGCGCATCAGGCATCACCGATGCCGAGTTCTTCCTCACCGACGACATCGACGACTCCACACTGGTGCTCTTCGCCATCTGCAGCGATCCGATCGACTGAGTCGCTTCACTGCTCGAGTGGCTCTTCACGACCACGTTCGGGATCACCGGCTCGGCGTCATCGCCGGTGTCGCGGCCTACGGGCTCTGGGGCTTCTTCCCGATCTACTTCCATCTGCTGGCGCCGACCGGGCCCGTCGAGATCCTGTGCCACCGGATCCTCTGGTCGCTCGCGGTCATGACCGTCGTGTTGGCCTGGCGACGTGACGCCGGCTGGATCCGGCCACTCCTGCACCGGCCGCGCGAACTCGTCGAGTTGGTGCTCGCTGCGCTGCTCATCGCGGTCAACTGGCTGTTGTACGTGTGGGCGGTCGAGCAGGACCGGGTGGTCGATGCAGCGCTCGGCTACTTCATCAACCCGCTGGTCACCGTGACACTCGCCGTGATCCTCCTGGGAGAGCGACTCCGCAGACTCCAGTGGACAGCGGTCGGGTTGGGCGCAGTCGCGGTTGCCGTGATCGCTGTGGGCTACGGCGAGGTGCCGTACGTCGCGCTCGCGCTCGCCTTCTCGTTCGCCGGCTACGGCTTCCTCAAGAAGCGGGTCACGCTCACACCGGCACAGTCGCTCGCGGCAGAGACGGCGGTCCTGGCACCTGCCGCTGCGATCGCGATGCTGGTTGTGGCCCGCAACGGCGGCTTGGCCTTCGGCGATGACCTGGGCCTGTCGTTGCTGCTGGCGGTCTCCGGCGTGGTGACTGCGGTACCGCTGGTGCTCTTCGCTGCCTCCGCTCGCCGCATCCCGCTCACCATGCTCGGGCTGTTGCAGTATCTGACGCCGACGCTGCAGTTCCTGTGCGGCGTGTTCATCTTCGCCGAACCGATGTCCGCTGAACGCTGGGCAGGATTCGCGCTCGTCTGGGCGGCGTTGATGTGCATGTCGGTGGACGCCGTGGGTCGGTTGCGTGCAGGCGAGCGGTTGCAGGACTCCGACGAGGCAGTCGTCGCAGCGACCCCGGACCTCGGCTGAAGGACTCGGGTCGGGACCCGGAGCGTCACGGGCCGGCAGGACGGCGACGCAGCAGCTCCACGAGTGGATCCACAGCGAGCAGTCCCGTCGCGAACAGCGCCCACGCGTGGGTGACCTCGAAGCCGTTCATCCACTCGAAGTCGACGACGAAGTGGCCCCTCGTCTGCTTCGCCACGATGAACGCCGCGGCGAGGCCGAACGCCCCGATGCACGCCGTGCGCAACAGCACCTGGCCGCGCCCGGCCACCAGCGCGAGGAACGTCACCGCGAACGTCGCGAGGCCCACCCACGCGCCGAGGAACACGACGGCCGCGACGCCGACCGCCAACCCGACGACGGTGGCCCGGGCGAGCGGGATCGCCCACCCATCGACCGCGAAGGGTCCGATCCCGGCGACGTCGACGCTGCCGATCTCGTCGTCGGGGAGGGGTTCCCCGGCGAGCCATCGCACGGGGCGCACCAGGAGGAGGAGGCAGATCAACGTGCCGATGAGCGACGCGGCGAGCGCGACCCAGACCATGCGTTGCGGGGTCCAGGTGAGCGTGATCGTGGCATCGGTGCCGACCGACGCCGGATCGACCCGCCAGCCGTTCGCGAACCCGTTGACCAAGGTCGGTTCGCCGAGGTCGACCGTCGTCGTGGCGCCGGAGGCGGTGTGGCCCGTCGCGGTTGCCTTCCAGCCGGGCGAGAGGCTCTGGCCCAACACGACCCAGTACGGCTCGTCGGCGTTGGAGACCTCGGCGGTGTAGGTGATGCGGCCGTCGCGGTGCGTCGTGGTGCGCGGTGGCGTCGGACCGGGACCCGGTGGATCGGCGATGGTGTCGGTGCCGACGGTCCCGCCGGCTGCCGAGGCGAGCGTCAGCAGGTCGACGTCGATGCCGGTATGACGCCCGTCAGCGGTCTCGAGCAGCGTGCGGCCAGCAGGGATGGTGACCCCGCTGTTGCATGCCTGCAGGTGCAACAGGTCGCGGGAGAGCGCGTCCCCGGTGGTCCCCTCGAGTCGGAGCCCGATCGGCTGGCCGCCGATCTCCAGCAGATCGGAACGGCAGGTGTCGGGCAGCGGCGCATCGGCGGCCGGCTGGGCCCTGGTCGGCAGGCCGAGCTCGGCGATGCCGACGGGAACAACGGTGCGGCTGCCGCTGAACCAGTCGAGCGAGGTCACCTCGCGCAGCTCGTCGATTCGGAACCGGAAGGTGGTGCCGGTGACGGCACCGGTCGGCACGTCGACGGTCGTGGTTTCCCCGCGGGCCCGGCCGTCGCCGACCGCCACGCCGCCGAGGTCGATCATCGGGCCGTCGTGTCCGTCGACGAGGAGGGTCATCTTGGAGGGGATCGAGTGGCGACCGTCGGCGACGACGGTGATCGGCAGGTGGTCGAAGGTGACCGGGGCCGGGTATGTCACCTCGATCCAGTCGCCGATCGAGCCGTTGACCGGTGTCTGCCACGCGGTGGCCGGGTCGCCGTCGACCGCTGCGGCGGCGCGTGAGCGGAGGTCGCCGGGCAGGCTGCCGCCCGAGGTGGCGGTCAGGCCGCCCTGGGCTGCCGAGGGCAGGCCGAGGAGCTCGTCGACCTGTTCGTCGGGGATGCGGCCGCTGATGCGGGCCTTGCCGAACGGCAGGAACGTGCGTGGGGTGGGTCCTTCGACCCAGCGCAGCATCTGTCGCTCCTCGTCGTCGGTGACGACCTCCGCCGGGTTCGCGGAGCGACGCTGGAACACGTACGACAGCGGTCGGGCGATCGACGCCCTGCCGACCGCGTCGAGCAGGTCGGTCGGCGGACGGATGATCTCCCGGGTCGGTGCGACGCCGGGCACCGACACCTCGGCGAGGCCCACGTCGGACACGCCGGTCCAGCGGGCGAGCTCGCCCATGTTGGTGTCGGTGATCGTGATGCGCAGCGTCCGGAACGTCCGGGAGGGGAACGTGATCTCCTCGCCCGGCAGCGTGCGGGACGCCTCGGTGACCGGCGGACGGAGGGACTGTCCGAACACGGCGTTCGGCTGATCGCCGAAGGTCAGCTCGATCCCGGTGATCCAGCGGTTCGCGGGCTTCTGCGGCTGAAGGATCGTGAGGCGGTCGGTCGTGACGGGTCGGTCGTAGGTGATCTGGAGGTACTGGCCCCGCACGCTCTCGAACGCGCCGACCTGCCAGGCGGTGCTCGGATCGCCGTCGATGGCCCGAGCGGCTCGGCCGCTCGGCGTGTAGCTGACCGGGTTGCCGTACGACGATGCCCTCGCGACCGCGCCACCGACCTGCTCCGAGACGGTGTAGGCATCGTCGCCGGCACCGGGGAAGACGTCGAGGCGGTTGTCGGCCGGATCCTTCACCAACGGCGTCTCGCCGGCCATCTCGGTGTAGCCGTCGTTCTCGCGAACCGAACCCCACCGTCGGGCCTGGCGGCGGTTGGTGTCGGTGACGACCAGCGACGAGTCCGGCTCCCGGGTGATCTCGTTCATCCGGTCCGTCTCGCTGGTCCCGGTGGGGGTCGTGAACGACGCCGAGTAGAACAGCGGCCGGTCCACCTGGAGACCGCCTGACGACGCGAGCGAGACGATCCCCGCAGCGTCTCCGGCCATCATCACCGGGGCGGCGGCCTGCACGGTGCGCAGCATCGGACGTGGATCGGTGACGGGGAACACCGACACCGGCGCAGGATCGGGATCGGAAGCAGGTGTCCCGTACTCGATCTCGTCGCGCAGCGGCAGCAGCGGGCTGGGCGTGTTGGGCACGGCCCGGCCGAACGTCGTGGGCTCGCCGAGGCCCGGCGCCGAGCGCAGCAGCGCGTCGAGCAGGCGTGGTCGGGGGGTCCGGAAGCGCTCGTACTGCAGGTCGGCCCGGTGCACGATCGAGTCGATGCCCAGCAGCCGGGCGACCGGAGCGAACGTGGCAGGGTCAGCGGTGCCGGACTGCAGCGGGAGGTCCCAGTCGTTGAGCACGTTCGCGGAGGGCGGGGTGCCGTAGGGGATCAGCTCGCGCGCCACGTAGTCGCGGTCCATCAACCCCGGGGTGATCGGATCCACCGTGTTGCCCCAGCGGTAGGTGGCGAAGTCGATGCCGGGGATCTCCGCGACCCGGTAGCGGTGGTCGCCCCGATCCAGGTACGCAGCAGCGTGTCGCCAGTACGCCGGCACCTCGCTCGGGCGGTCCAGGTTGGCGTCGACCATCTGCCCTCGGAACAGAGCGAGCTGGTTGAGGCAGATGAGCACCAGCAGCGCTGCCGACGCTGGGACCCTCCATCCTGGCCGCCACCGTCCGAACGCCGCGGCGCCCGCGCCGAGCAGCACCGCGAGGCCGAGCGCGATGAGCGGCACCGCCCGTGGTGTCGAGCGGAACGCGAGGCCGGAATCGGTGCGGGTCCACGCCTTGAACACGACACCGGCGGGTGTGGATCCGGTCCACGGATGGGCACCGACGCCCATGACGAGTCCGACGACGACGAGCAGCGCGAAGTAGCCGCGGTGGCGGAACCGGCTGAGCAGTCCCCCGCAGAACGCCAGGATCGGCAGCAGGTAGCTGAGCGCGAGCGCGGGGACGGACTGCACCATCGTGATCGCCGGGCGGATCCACGGCCCGAGGGCGTCGCGGCCGTAGAAGTACCAGTAGCCGAGCCCGCGCAGCAGCTCGGGGGCCAGCGCTGCGTTCGCGACCACGTAGTACGTCTCGGTGTAGCGCAGGATGGGGATGCCGTAGGTGCCCTGGATTCCGAGTCCGGCAATCCACCAGAAGCTGGTGATCAACGTCAGCACGCTGATGCGCAGGCCTGCGGCGAGCGTCCGGCGCAGCGTCGCCTCCCTCGCGACGAAGGTGGCGTGTGCCATCCACAGCACCGGCGCCACCATCACGAGCAGCAGCGACGTGGCGTTCACCCCGCCGACGGTCAGCGTCACCAGCGCGAACAGGGCCGGTGCCCGCCAGCCACCGCTGCGGATCGACCTCGACGCGAGCCCGACGAGCCACGGCAGCCCGGCGAACGGCAGCAGGATCACCGAGATCCGGGCGCCGTAGTCGAGCAGGGACGGGCTCAGCGCGTAGGCGAACGACGCGACCGTCACCCCAGCGGAGACCCATCGCAGCTCCCGCAGCATGAACCGGACACCGAGGCCGGCGGCGCAGATGATCGAGCCGAGCCACAGCCGCTGAGCGACCCAGTCGGGCACCCCGACGGTCTGCATCACCCAGTAGTAGGGGCCCATCGGCCACAGGTAGCCGATGTTCTGGTGGGTGATGGTTCCGAGGCCGATGTTCGGGTCCCACATCGACACGGCACGGGACAGCAGGCGTCCCGGGTCGAGGTAGAGGTAGGTCTTGGTGTCGGCGCCGATGCGTCCCGGTTTGGTGAGCAGCAGCGGGATGTACGCGACCGCAACGAGCAGGACCGCACCGATCGGTGGGCGACGGCGGGGGACCGGAACCGGGGGCCCGGAGGGTGGCGACTCGGACTCCATGGTCGGACGCTGACGTTATGCGAGCATGACCGCCATGACGAGCCACCTGCGGCCTCGTGCCTTCGGGCTCGACGTGATCCGCGTGCTCGCTGCGCTGGGTGTGCTCGTCACCCACGTGGCGTTCGCGACGGGGGTGGTGAACCCGCAGCGCTGGTCCTCGCCGCTGCGCGACCTGCTCCCACGGCTCGATGTCGGCGTCAACGTGTTCTTCGTCCTGTCCGGCCTGCTCGTCACCCGTCCGTTCGTCCGCCGCTTCCTCGCCGGCGAGGAGCAGGGTCCCCTGTCGACCTTTGCGCGTCGTCGGCTGAGCCGGATCTACCCGCTCTACTGGGTGGTGCTGGCCGTCGTGCTGCTCACCACTGCTGTCCGACCGTCGTGGCCGCAGATCCTCGCCGACGCCCTGCTGGTGCACCCCTACCGACCCGCATGGGCGATCGGTCCGATCACGCAGGCCTGGACGCTCGGCACCGAGGTCGCGTTCTACGCGTTCGTCCCGCTGTGGTTCGCGGTCCTGCGCCGTGTCGCTGTCCGCTCAGGGTCGCGAACCGCCGACTCCCGGGCGAAGCTGCTGGCGTTCGGACTGCTCGGCTGGGTGCTGGTGGCCCTCGCGTGGCGGATCGGCGTGGTCGTGTCGACCGACAGGTTCCTGATCGGCGTGCCCGGAGCGGTCGACACCCGTGGCGCCCTGCTGACCTGGTTGCCGAACCACCTCGACGCGTTCGCCGTCGGCTCCGCGATGGCGCTGTGGCTCGAATCCGGTCGTGCGAGACCATTCGACGTGTGGGCGCGGCTGGGTTGCTACGCCGTCGCCGCCGCAGCGCTGTGGACGGCGTCGAGCGCGCTCGGGCTCCCTCCGGTGTTCACCGGTTTCGACGGCCCCCAGACGATGTGGCGTCACGCCTTGTTCGTGGTCTGCGCCGGAGCGCTCGTGCTGCCGTCCGCTGCGGCGCTGTCGCAGGCGGGCGTCGCCCGGCGCTCCTGGCACACTGCAGGGGTAGCGCGTCTCGCGACCGGCGCAGCGTTGGCGTCCTACGGCGTGTACCTCTGGCACCAGTGGGTCACCGACCAGTGGTTCGGTCGCCGTGGCCTCGCCGAGTTCCGGGCGCCGTTTCCGACGGCGCTCACGGTGGTGCTGGTGGGCAGCTTCGTGCTCGCCGGTGTCACGTACTGGTTCGTCGAACGGCCCGCCGGCGCACTCGCGCTCGGTACGCCGTTCCGGGGACCCGTGCAGACCGGTGCCGACGGTGGACCCCTCGACGTGCGTCGGCTCGGTCGACAGCGCCATCTCGACGGGCTGCGTGGCCTGTCGATCCTCGCGGTGCTCGCCACCCACGTCGTGTTCCTCGACGACGGCAACGGGCGGTTCGCTCTCCGCGGTGGATTCCTCGGCGTCGACGTGTTCCTCGCTCTCTCCGCGTTCCTCATCGGCGGGGTGCTGCTGCGCGAGATGGACGAGACCGGCTCGGTCGACGGCGCCTCGTTCGCGCGTCGCCGCCTCCGCCGGCTGTCGCCACCGCTCGTGGTGTTCCTCGCCGTCCAGGGGATCGTTGCGGTCACCTGGGTCGGCACCGCGCTACGTGAGGAGCTCCTCCAGGCCGTCCTCGCGCTCACCTACACCGCGAACTGGCAGCTCAGCTTCGGTCACCAGCCGCCGTACGCGCTGGTGCACCTGTGGTCGCTCAGCCTTGAGGGACAGTTCTACCTGCTGATGGCGGTCGGGCTGTGGTCGTTGCGCAGACGGCTCCGGCGACCGGACCTCGTGGTTGCGGGGCTCGTGCTGGCAGCAGTCGGCGTCGCGCTGTGGCGCATGTTGCTGTACCGCCACGGGGTGGCGCTCCCGGCGCTCTACGAGCGGACCGGCGCACGCGCCGACTCGATGTTCCTCGGCGTCGCGGCCGCGCTGGCATGGCGGAGCCGGCTGGTGAGCGACCGCACGTTCCGGGTCCTCGGTGGCGTCGGTCTGGTGGTGCTCGGGATCGCCGCGGTGGTCGCTGAGCCGGGCGCCGAGTGGCTCTTCCGGGGTGGCTTCACGCTCATCGCCGCGTGCGCGGCGCTCGCGGTCGCCGCAGCGGCGACGGGTTCAGGGTTCGTGGCCCGGATCGGGGGTGTGCGATTCCTGCGCTGGGTGGGTGCGATCTCGTACTCGCTGTACCTGTGGCACCTGCCGATCTACCTGTGGGTGGTGCACGCCGCGCCGGAGGCGCCCCTGGTGGTGAAGGTCGGGGTCGCGGTGCCGGCGTCGTTCGCTGCTGCCTGGGTGAGCTTCCGCCTGATCGAGTCCCGCACCCTCGCTGTCTCACCCGGAACATAGGGGTCGAAAACGACACGTTGTGTCGATTTCGACCCCCAGAACGCGACGGCCATCGCATGGTCTCAGCGGCGAGGGATGACGCAGGCCGACACGCCGTCGGGCACCGTGACGCGGTACTGGACGTCCCGTCCGTCGACGCCGGGAGCATCCGGGGGCACGTCCAGCCACGCGACGCCGGCGTCGTCGGTCGGTCGGACCTCCACCTCGATGCCGTGCCCGGGTGCCGAGAAGCGGGCGACGCGGACGTTCAGCGGAGCGTCGGACGAAGCGGTGTCCGGCGACGGTGGGTCGACACGGAACCCCACGAGCGAACCGGGCGGGACATCGATCGGTCGCGTCGGCCGTTGCAGCGAACAGGCCACGTCAGCGGGCGCCGCCACGGATCTGATCGGCAGCTCGTCGACGAGGAGCCGATCGGCGGTGCCGACCTGGTCGGGTCGGCCAGCACGGAACGTCACCGGGTCGATCACGGCGATCGGGCTGACCACGGTTCCGACGCCGTGGAGGTATTCGCCGTTGGTGACCGGGACGTAGGACAGCGGCAGGATCACGTCCTGGCTGCCGCGGTGCGGGCCGACGGCTTCCGCTGCGAACAGAGCGGCTCGCACCCCGGGCGTCGCGGATTCCACCATCCGCGCCCAGTCCACCATCCCGTCGATGAGCACGACGCCGCCGGCCACGAGCACCGCCGCAGCGACGAGGACCGTCGTTCGTCGGGCGGCAGTACCCGCTGGAAGCGCCTCGTCGGCGTCCCGGGCGCGTTCAGCGATGATGCCTGCGGTCCGGTCTCCTCGACGCGGCCACACGGCGATGACGACCGCGACGAGGTAGAGCGCGACCGTCCAGGCGTAGCGGAGCTCGTCGGGTGGGATGTACGGGATGATCGGCAGGCGTGTGACGGTCGTGACCCCGATGAACACCACCGGTGCCGACAGTGCAGCGAGCGCCCGGGCGTCGACGGTCCGCCACCGCCATGACCCGAATCCCACGACCAGGACGAACAGCCCGGCGAGCACCACCCCGCCGGGGGTCCATCCGGCGGCCAGCGAGGTCGTGGCGCCGAGGAACATCCGCCACGCGTACGCGACGACCGCGCCGGGGTCGGTCGCCACCTTCGAGCTCTCCCGGTTCGTCGCGTACCAGGCCGCCCACAGGAGCACGCCCGGGGCGTAGGTCAGCCAGCGACGCAGCGGCGCCCGACGCAGCGCGAGCTCGATGACGAGCGCGATGAGCACCATGATCCCGAGCGCGCTGCTGGCGAGCGCGACCGCCAACCAGATCGCACCGGCGACGTCGGAGCGGATGCGCGACCGCCCGGCCCCCTCCGCGTCGTCGCCGCGGTCGAGGTGCCACCAGATGGCGAACATCGCCGCGAGCGGGATCGTGAAGTTCAACAGGAACGGGAACAGCACGTTGCTCGACCCCGACGAGTTCCACATCACCGCAGCGGTCGCCAACGCCGCCGCTGTCCACCCCAGCCGAGCGTGCGCGTAGCGGGCGATCTGGAAAGCGAGCACTGCCAACGCCGCCAGGCCCGCGAGGCGGAACGGGAGGTGGCTGCCGACGCCGAGCGTCGCGTAGAGGATCTGGTAGATGCCGACGGGGATCAGGCTCAGGTGCCCGTTGAACGGCTTCAACAGCTCGCCCTGCGGATAGTTGCCGAACACGTTCCACTCGTCCGCGAAGAACCAGAGGTGGCGACCTTCGACCGCTCCGGCGACGAGCAGCGCGACCGACACCATGACGGTGGAGAGGAACGCCAGTCCTCCGCGACGCTCCGGCGTTGCGGTGCCGTCGTCGGTGGGGTCACCGGCCATGGGTGCTGCGACCATCAGTGCGCCGGATCGTACCGGCTCGCGATCTAGTGTCCGTGCTCCATGGAGACAGACGGGCGGGAGCAGAGCCCGTCGGCGTCCGACGACGGCGAGATCGATCCCTCCCGCGCTGGAGCGGATCGGCAGCGCTGGTTCCCGTCCGGTTCCGCTCCGTTCGTGGTGGTCGCGGTCGGTGTCGCCGTTCGACTGGTGTGGGCGACCGTCGGAGCACGACGCCCCGTGATGCTGGCCGATCCCGGCATCTACTACCGGGCCGCGCTCCGCATCGCCCACGGCGACGGCTACGTCAGCATCAACGGCCACCCGACTGCCTACTACCCGCCCGGCTACCCGTGGTTCCTCGGATCGCTGCAGTGGCTGCTCGAGCGAATCGGCCTGGGATCGCACACCATCGGCGCGGTCGCCGTCGCTCAGGCCGTGCTCAGCGGGATCGCGATCGCTGCGGTGATGGTCGTGGGGCAGCGCCTCGGTGGTCGCCGGATGGCTGTCATCGCCGGGTTGATGCTGGCATTCTGGCCCAACCTGGTCGTGCACGCGTCCCTGATGCTCTCCGAGACGCTGTTCGTCACGTTGGTGTCGGTGTCGGTCGCAGCGATCGTGGCGATGGTCGACGCCCGCGGTGCGCTGGTGCCGTGGCGTGCGGTGGTCGCGGGTGTGTCCCTCGGCGCGGCGACGCTCGTGCGACCCCAGGTCCTCCTCGTCGGAGCGTCAGCGGTCCTGGCATGGGTCGTGAGTCGGATCGGGGTTCGCGACGTGCTGCGCCGCACCGCTGTGCTCGTCGTCGGCGTCGTGGTCGTCGTCGCACCGTGGACGGTCCGCAACGCGGTGGTGCTCGGCGCGTTCGTGCCGGTGTCCACGAACGACGGGGACAACCTCTGTGTCGGGTTCAACCCCGAAGCGACCGGCTACTTCACGATACCGGAGAGCTGCGACACCGGCGAGCTCTACACCGCTGGACGGGCGGCGGAGCTGCGACGACAGGGCGAGACCCGTGACCGTGCGCTCGGCTTCATCAGGCGTCACCCCGATGAGCTGCCGGAGCTGACATGGAAGAAGCTCTGGTACACCTACCGCAGCGACGACGACGGGATCTGGGCGTCGATGAGCTTCGGTCGGGACCCGTGGCTGTGGGGCTGGGGTCGCCGTGCGTACGACGTCGTGTCGACCTCCTACTACGCAGCTGCGATGCTCCTCGCCGTCGCGGGCCTGGTGGGCGGCGTGCGGATCTGGTGGCGGGAGCGCCGGAGCACCCCGAACGGGCCACTCGATCCGACGATGCTCGTCGTCGTGGCGGGTGCCATCGCATCGTCGCTCGTACCGGCGCTGTTCTTCGGTGACCCCCGGTTCAAGGTCGGGGCGACACCGTTCTACGCGGTGCTCGCCGCTGTGGCGGTCACCGCGCTCGTGGACCGGGTGCGGGTCAGCCTCCGTCCGGCGTCCGCCCCGCCTGCTGCAGCAGCTCCGGACCCAGCCACGCAGCCACACGGTCCGTGGACTCCATCGTGAAGTGCACTCCGTCGAGGCGCAGCGACGTCTCGAACTCCCCACCGGGTTGAGCTCGCATCCACGACGGCAGGTCGAACAGGGTGACCGCCGGTCGTGTGGACATGACCTCGCGGAGCACGTCGTTGAACCGGTCGGCCCGAGCGGGGTCCGACTCGTGGTACGGGGGATCGCCGGTCATCATGATCACCCCGGGAACCGGTTGCCAGTGCGGCGAGAC
>CAYSCB010000053.1:0-12833 GCA_964429335.1 uncultured Aquihabitans sp. | reverse complement strand
CACTACGGCTCGGCGCCGAGCCCCGAGCTGTACACGCGGTGGGTGCAGTTCGGCGCCCACTCGCCGATGTTGCGGACCCACGCGACCAAGCAGGCCGACCAGGAACGACGCTTCTGGGAGTTCCCCGACCCGTACCGCACCACGATGATCGACGCGGTGCGGCACCGCTACGAGCTGATCCCGTACCTGTACGGCGAGTGCCGCAACGCGACCGGGACCGGTGTGTCAGCGATCCGCTCGATGTACATCGATCACCCTGACCGCGACGCTGCGTACGCCGCCGACGGCCAGTACCGGTTCGGCGACGCGTTCGTCGTCGCGCCGGTCGTGCAACCGTTGGAGGACGACCGGATGGCGCCGGTGCGTATCTGGCTCCCCCGGGGTCGTTGGTACGACACGGCACTCGGCGAGACGGTCACGGTCCGGCGGGCCGACGGCGAGTGGTTCGAGCGCCGCTACCTGCTGCAGGAGGTGCCCGTCTTCGCTACCGGTGGCGCAGTGGTGCCCGGCCAGATCGGTGCCCGACGCCTCGACAGGCCCTGCTACCCGCACCTCACCGTCACGGCGTACCCGGGTGGTGACGGAGCGGGTGAGCTCTACGAGGACGACGGCGTGTCCACCGGTCACCTCCACCGCTGCCATGTCGTCATCGGACTGCGTCAGCGGGTCACGAACACCACCCGCAGCGTCCGGTTGGGTCCGGCCGACGGCTCCTACCGCGGGTGGAGCCGGTACCGTCCACTCGACGTCCGGTTCGTCTCCGAGGCGGTGCCGGCCGCCGTCGACATCGACGGGAGACCCACGCCGATGGCCACCGATGCCGACGGCGCCGGCGCCGGGGTCGACGCCGAGCATTCGTACTGGTTCTACGACGCCGCAGCAGCGACGGTCGTCGTGCGGATCTCCCGCGTCGACCTGCGGATCGGAACCACCGTGCGGCTCCGACGTGACCGGTCGCTCCCGGCGAACATCCACCGGAAGCTGGACGGCTTCGCCGGCCTGGCCAGACGACTCGACGTCATCGCGTCGTTGGTGGGGCTCGTGTCACCGCCCTACGAGCTGCACCCGGAGGAACGCCTCGCGGTCGACCTGGCCCAAGCGGCCAACCGCATCACCAGGAACCCGTCGACGCTCGTGGCCGAGCTCCGCCGGGTCCGTTCCACCCTGGTCCACCTCGAGGTCGTGCTCGGTGAGTTCCAGGACGCATGGAGCCACGCGATCGCGCTGCCGTTCCCGGAACAGCGCAACGTGTCGGTCGGGGTCGTCGCGGAGGCACGCGCGATCCTGGCGACCACGTCACAGCAGTTCGGCTGACGGACGGAGAACTGATCCGAGCGGCTTCACCGTGTCGTAGATATCGGCTCAACCGACATGGGATGAACCAACCGCTGTGACACCCCCTGCCTCGAGCAGATCAGGTGTGCTGCCTCACACGTGACCGATCCTCGTCCAAACCCATTTCGGGCTGGGACTGATCGGAGTCTGAGAAGGCTCTTGCATTTCGAGAGACGAACCTGTATCTGTGTGGAGGCGCTGAGGCGCTGCGGTAGAGGAGGGAGATCCGGGTTGCGTGCTCCATCTGGGGAAGCGACGCACTGTCACAGATCAGGCCAACGCCTGACCACGAGTGTCATCATTCCCACGTTCAACGAATCCAAGAACATCGGTTGGGTGCTCAGACGACTGCCACCAGTCGACGAGATCCTTGTGGTCGACCGATGTTCGCCCGACCGCACCGGCGAGATCGCCAAGGCTCTGCACAACCGTGTTCGCGTCATCAACGAACCGCGTCGGGGGAAGGGCACCGCCCTCAGGACTGGGTTTGACGCTGCTGCCTGCGACGTCGTGGTCATGGTTGACGCCGACGGCAGCATGGATCCGGCCGAGATCCCGCTGTACGTGGACGGGATCGCTCAGGGCTACGACTTCGTCAAGGGGTCGAGGTTCATGGCCGGAGGTGGATCGGATGACATCACCCCGACTCGAGCGCTCGGCAACCATGTTCTGACACGGACTACGAACCTGCTGTTCATGTCGAGGTTCACGGATCTGTGTTACGGGTTCATGGCTTTTCGCCGCTCCGCTCTGCCAGACCTGCGCCTGAGCAGCACCGGCTTCGAGATCGAGACGGAGATCGTCGTCAATGCCGTCATGGCCAACCTGCGCATACTCGAGGTACCGACCCACGAGCGGCAACGCCGCTTCGGTGAATCGAACCTCCGGGCGATCCGTGACGGCCAACGCGTTCTGTCCACCATCCTCCGCGAGCGGTTCGGGACATGGAACCACGACGAGCTCACGCTGGTGAAAGGTCGCAGCTCAGCCGCAACCGCCACCAACCCGCATGACATCGAGGACGAAGAGGTCATCGATCTTCGCGCCGATTCGTTGCTATCCACCGCACACGAGCCCTCCGCGCCATGAGCGTTGACGCATCGAGACCGACGTCCACGGTCGTTGTCTGCTCCTACACACTGGATCGCTGGCATCTCCTCGAGCGCGCCATTCAGTCCGTGCTCCGCCAAGAACGCCCAGCGGACGAGGTCGTTCTCGTTGTCGACCACAACGAGACGATGCTCGACCAATGCCGGAAGGCCTTTCCATCACTCACGACAGTGTCGAACACCCACCGACGTGGGTTGTCGGGTGCCCGGAACACCGGCGTGGAGCTTGCCAGCAGTGAAGTGATCGTGTTCCTCGACGATGATGCAGTCGCTGCACCAGACTGGCTGGAACAGATTCTCCGAGCCTACCGGGACCCGACAGTGGCCGGGGTGGGGGGTCTCGTTCGGGCCGACTGGGATTCCGGTCGGCCCAGATGGTTTCCAGAGGAGTTCGACTGGGTCGTCGGCTGCACCTATCGAGGTCTCCCATCGACAGCCGCCCCAGTCCGGAACCTCATCGGCGCCAGCATGTCACTCCGGGCCTCCGCCTTGGAAGCAGCCGGCCCGTTCCGTGAGGATCTCGGCCGTATCGGTGCGACACCCCTCGGTTGCGAGGAGACAGACATCTGTCTTCGCATCGCTGAGGCTGATCCGGAGGCCGTCTTCGTCTTCGATCCGACCGCCATCGTCGACCACCTTGTGCCCTCCAGCCGCTCCCGGCTCCGCTACTTCACCTCCCGCTGCTACGCAGAAGGGCTCTCGAAGGCCCTGGTAGTGGAGAACAACGGACCGCAACGCGGGCTGGCCAGCGAACGCACGTATGCGACTCGCACTCTTCCAGCCGCCGTTGGGCGCGGGATCGCCGACGCCACACGTGGTGACATCGACGGCCTGTCACGAGCGGGGACGGTAGGGCTCGGATTGATGACGACAGCCGCTGGCTACACCGTCGGACGATGTCGCAACTCCGACCATCAGCGAGACCCGCAGCGCATCGACCATCGAGAGGCACCAATGGACTGGCACGTGTTCGACATCCACAACATGGTCCGCATGCGGGTAGCAGTCGATGCTCCAACCGCACACCAGCTCTGCCACATGTTCGCCCACTTCCTCCAGCCAGATGCCCGCGACTGCGAGAGCGCGGACATCACCGTCACCGGGACACTTCCGACCCTCGATCACCCTGCTCACGGCGAGTACGAGTTCACCTTCACCGACGATGCCGTCGTGATCGAGGCCATGGGCAGCTGCATCGAGCGAGACGGGGACCGCTGGCGTGTTCACGGCACCCGCGAGATGCTCACCACCGTCCTGCCCCTCGTGGACCGGATCGCCGTCACCCACAGTGCCGCCATGGTCCACGCTGCCACGGTGGTGTACGACGGCAAGGGCATCGCAATGCCAGCGTGGGGAGGGGTTGGCAAGACCAGCACGATGTCCCAGCTCGTCAAGATGGATGAGGTCGCCTTCCTCGGAGACGACTGGGCCTTCGTCGATTCAGCGCAGCGGCTCTATGGCTTCCACAAGCCGATGTACATCAAACCGCACCATCGCGAGATCTACCCGCACATGTTCGAAGGAGCTCGCAAGCCACTGGTTCCGAGCAGCATGTCCAAGTCCTTCGCCAAACTCACGACCGCTGTGCACCCACTGGCTACCCGGTACCCCAAGGTCGCCGATCGGTTCCGCCGGTGGACCCCTGAATACAAGGTGGTGACACCCCAAGAGGCGTTCCCTGACGCGCGATTCGCGGACTCGGCACCACTTCGTATCTGCATCTTCGTGGAACGTGCTGATCTCTCCGGAGCAGAGCTCCGCGAGGTCACCGAGGAGTGGATGGTCACGAAGATCGTCGGCAACTTCCATGCAGAGATGTCACCGCAGTCGCGCGACGTGTTCACCGCACTCGCCACCACCGCGATCCTGCCGCTCCAAGATGTGATGGCGGAGAAGGCGGAGATCGTGGCCAAGGCCATCGCAGGTCTCCCCACGTTCCGGCTGCAAGTGCCGACGCACTTCCCACCCAGCCAAGCAGCACCCACGATCGTCGCCGAGATGGAACGCGCAATGGCCTTGGGGGGTGTCTGAGTTGAACGCCTCACCGGACGAGCCGGGTGCCACCACCCCGTTGCCGCTGTCGGTCGTCGTTCCCGTGCGCAACGGCGAGTCGCTCATCGAAGGCTGTCTCGAGTCGATCACGCGCAGCAATGTCGCGGAGATCATCGTTGTGGACGGCTGTTCGACCGACCGGACGGTCGAGATCGCCCGCCGCTACACGGACCACATCCTCAGCGACGACGGTCGCGGCGTCGCCTTCGCTCGGATGCTCGGAGCCCAGGCCGCCACGAGTCTGTGGGTGGCAACCGTCGACGTCGACGTCGTCCTGCCCCCCGGTTCACTCGCGGATCTGTTCGGGGAGTTCATCGACGACGGATACACGGCGTTGCAGGCCGGTCTGGCGAGCGTCGCGGGCCCCGGCTACTGGGGCCAGGCACTGGCCAACCACCATCGGACCGGTCGCTCCAAGAACTGGTTCGGGCTGGTCGCCACCATCTTCGAACGCGAGGCCTTCATACGTTACGGCATGGATGCCAACTTCATCAGTGGCGAAGACATCGATCTTCGGTGGCGGCTCCGCGATGGCGGCGAGAAGATCGGCGTATCGAAGAGCACCTTCGTGACGCACATCTTCGACGACACCTACCGCTTCGCCCGCGCTCAGTGGGACGATGACGGTCGGGGGCTGGCGCGGATGGTCACCAAGCACGGTGCCCGTGGACTGCTCCTGCTCGTTCTCCCGGTCGCTGCGGCGTTGCGTGGCATCGCCATCAGCCTGGCCCACCTGCAACCCAAGTGGATCCGTTACTACCTCTACTACGGCTACTACAACTACGTTTCGCTGTTCGACGAAATCCGGCACGGTCGTGACGACGACCTCCTCTTCAGATCCCACACCGATGACGCAGTTGCGTGAGGTGGTGACGGTCCCGACCGTCAGGCGGCCGAGTGATGTCGTCTCCCAGAGCGCTATCGGCATGGCAGCCGGCCGCGCCGCATCCATGGCGCTGGGCTTCCTCTTCTGGCTCGCCGCCGCGCGATTCTTCACTCCCGTCGTGGTCGGAGCCACCGCCGGACTGGTTTCGTCCATGATGCTGTGCACCCAGTTCGCCCAGTTCGGGATCGGCAACGCCCTCATCACCGAGCTCCCAAGGAACCGGGGTCAGGAGCGGTACTTCGTCACGGTGGCCCTGTGGTGGACGGTCATCGCTGCACTGGCGGTCGCAGTGGTGTTCCTGGGATTGGGCGCCACCGTGCTCAGACAAGCCGGTGGCAGCGTGGCGAGCCCTGTCGCTGGCTTCGCTTTCCTCATCATGTGTGTCCTCGGTACCGCGAACATCGTCATGGACCAGACCTCGATGGCACTCGGTCGAGGCGCGCAGGTGTTGATCCGGAACCTCTCCTTCGGTGCAGTCGCCGCGCTCGGGCTACTGGGTATCCGAGCCATCACAGCCGCGCCGCGACCCGTATCGCTCCTCTGGGCATGGGTGGCCGCCGGTGTCGCCGCCTGTGTCATCGGACTCTGGCAGTTCCACGTCACCCTGCCTCCTGCCAGCGGGGGGCACATGAACCACCGCCATGCGTCAGCCCGTATCTGGGGAACCGGTCTGGCGAACCAGGCATTGACGCTCGCCGAACGAGCACCGACACTCGTGCTGCCGATCGTCGTCGTTCAGGTGCTCGGCGCTCGAGCCAACGCTGCCTGGTACCCCGCATGGATGATCGCTTGGGGTCTCTACATCATCCCCATGTCGGTGGGCATGGCTCTCTTCTCGGGCGTCGCAGACGAGAGACGGATCCGGCGAAGCGCCGTCGCCTCAGCGACGAGGACCTCGTTGCTCATCGGAGGTGCCGCAGCCATCGGAGTGATCGCCGCCGCTCACCTGCTCCTGTCAGTGCTCGGCAAGGGGTACGCCACGGATGGAACAGATGTCGTGCGGCTACTGGCTTTGGGCGTGTTCCCACTGACCGCCACCCAGATGTACTTCGGCGTGTGCCGAGGGACCGACCGTATCTGGGAAGCGACGGGGGTCGCTGCCATCAGCGGCATCGCCGGTGTCGCGGCAGCCACGATCCTCGGCGCCGACCGGGGGTTGATCGGATTCGCCTGGGGCTGGTTCGCCGCCGTCGCAGCCAGTGGCATCTGGTCGACCGTCCGTCTCACGGTACTGATGGAACGATGACCATCATCGACCGGCCGCTGTTGGAGACGATCGACCCACCGGTGTTGGAGACGATCGGCAGCCCTGACTTCGAGGCGACTCACACAGCGGAATCTGTGAGACACGACCATCACGACTGGTGGGTGGTTGTCCGGGTTGTTGTGATCGTGGCCGTGTGGGCGCTGTCCTCGCGGTCGGTCGACCCGAGAACGGTGACCGACATCGGTCTCATCGGCAAGCTCCCCGTGCTGTCACTGTTGTCGTACGTTGCCATCACTGCCAGCCTCTTCTCGCTGTTTCGCCGGCACCGGTTGCCGATGCACCTGGTGTGGCTTCACCTCGTCGCCTTCACCGTCATGCTGTTCGGGCTGAACCCGCTGATGGACACAGTGCCTCGCCTGAACGTCGTCTGGAGACACGTGGGTGTCGCAGAGCACATCGCCCAGACCAAGGCGCTCGACCCGCGAATTGATGCCTATTTCAACTGGCCTGGATTCTTCCCGTTCCTGTCCTCGCTGAGCTCGCTGATGGGACTGGACTCCCCGTTGGCTCTCGCCCCGTACGCTCCGATCGCCTTCAACCTCGCCTACCTCCTGCCAGTCGACCTGATGCTGCGGACCGCCACCCATGACCGGCGAATCCGCTCCTTCGCCCTCCTTCTGTTCCTGCTGGGCAACTGGGTCGGTCAGGACTACCTGTCGCCACAGGCGCTCGGCTATTTCCTTTCATTGGTCCTGCTGGCTGTGCTCCTGCAGTTCTTCCGGAAAGCCGGTGACGATCCCAGAGGCAACCGCGTCATTCTCATCGGGGCGACCGTCTTGCTGTTCGCGTCGATCGTGCCGATGCACCAGCTCACACCCATCGCGGTGTTGGTGTGCGTCACGACACTGGTCCTGTTCCGCCAATGCCGTCTGCGCACCCTTCCCCTGATCATGGGCCTGGTGGTCCTCATCTGGTTGGCATTCGGCGCCTCCACCTACTTCCGAGGGAACCTCAAGGAGCTCCTCGGTGGCATCGGCGATCTGGGCAAGATGGCGAACGACAACGTCGGATCCCGCCTCGGTGGAAGCTCCGGCCACAAGATGGTGACCCGAACCCGGATGCTCGTGACAGGCAGCATGTGGATGCTCGCCTTCGTCGGCATCTGGCTGCGGGCACGTTCAGGCAAGCGGGACACAGCCGGTTTGGTCCTCACCTTCAGTCCGCTGCTGATGTTCGGGCTCCTCAGCTACGGCGGGGAGATGATCATGCGGGTGCAGCTGTTCTCGCTACCGTTCGCATCCTTCTTCGCCGCGGCCGCGTGCATGATGTTGCTCCAACGACAACGTCGCTCCAGCGCAGCAATGACCTGGTACGGCAACAACGGAAGGACACCGGATGGGTGGGTGACCGATCCGCACGAACCCTTCGGGTCAATGGTCGTGGCCCGGGTCAGGTTAGCGTCGTCCGTGGGATGGACATTCGTTCTGATGGCAACCGTCGTGGCAGGGCTGCTCACAGCCGGCTTCCTCACGAACCGATACGGCAACGACCGCTTCGACTGGTTCAGCCGGGATGAGGTGGCAGTGGTTTCAGCCATCCCCGATCTGGTCGCCCCTGGCAGCCGTGTGCTCGCCCCTACCGGACACCTCCCGTGGATCTCGCGTTCCTACAACACCTTTGACTACGGACGTCTCACCAGTCGCATCCCTCTCGGAGGATCCATCAACCCTGTTGATCTGGTCCGAGCCCTTCACACCACCCCGAACGGGTGCGGGTTCGTGATCCTCACCCGAAGCGAAGAGGCGTACAACGACATCTACGGAGTGTGGCCACGGGGCGATATCAGGCGGTTGCGAGACGAGCTGTCGCGCTCCGACAAGTTCGTGACCGTGTCCGCCAACTCCGATGCCGCCCTGTTCCTGTTCCGTGGAAAGGTTCCGGCAAGAGATAAGGAGCGTTCGTGTCTCCAACGCTGAACCTTCGGCATGTGATCCTGCTGACTACCGGACTGGTCGTCACGGTGCTGGTCGCGGTGGATGCCGGACCACTGGTTCGCGGCCCGCTCGCGTTTTCTCTGCTCCTGATCGGGCCCGGTCTGGCTTGGACGTGGATCTTCGACATCGAGTCACACGAGATGGAGGCAGTGCTGGCGGTGGCTCTCAGCGTGGGCAGCGAGATCCTCGTCGGCCTGCTGCTGCTCGGTATGGGCCAATGGAGTCCCGATCGCCTGCTCATCGTGGTCCTCGTCGCCGTGATCGCCGGCGTAGCAACTGAGATCCTCACCGCTGGACGCTCGGCTCGGGAGGCGATGTGATGGTCCTGGCGTCATCGAGCCTGGCGGTCGGCCCAATCGTCATCGTGCCGATCCTCGCCGTGATCGTTCTCACAGCTCGCGAGATGCTCAGCCTGAGTTCGAGCGACCGAGCGGATTCCGCCGTCAGGGTACTCACGATGGCAGCTTGGCCGACCACCGCTGCAGCGGCCCTTGTCCTGCTTCTCCGGTTCCGACAGATCCTCTGACCGGGCAGTTGAACGGTGACCGAGCCGTCCGCTGACGAATGGCATCTCGTCAGTGACCTCCACCTCGGTACCGAAGGCTCCGAACGGCAGTCCGCTGCATTCGTTCGCTTCCTTGACGCCATGCGGGACGGCTGTGAAACGGGCCACACAGACCTCGTGCTGCTCGGCGATGTCTTCGAGCTCTATCCCGAGAACTCCGACGGCATCAACCTGGCGTCGCTCCGGTCCTCCCTGAGTCGCCTCCACGCCAATCTGACCAACCACCCTGATGTCCTAGAGGCCCTCGCGTCCGTGCTTCGAAGCGGCATCGGTGTGCGCGTCGTGCCCGGGAACCACGACTTGGACTTCCACCGGTTCGAGGTCCAGGACGCTCTTCGAGAAGCGCTGAGGGTGGCCGGCGCTGGCAGCGCCGCCGACATCACCTTCCACCCCTGGATCTACTCGGTCCCGGGTGTGCTCCATGCGGAGCACGGTCATCGTTACCACGACATCAACGCCGTCCCTGTCAATCCGGTCCTGCCATCCAACGAACTGTTCCTGCCCGCCGCCACCCGAGCGGTACATGATGAACGGCCGTTCGCTCTTGCCGTCCTCGCCGCGATCCGGAACGAGGGCCGCCCGTGGTTTCGACGCCGACCGCTGCTCTGGCCCCCGGAGACCACGAAGCTCGCCTCCTCGATGAGCGTCGATCCGATCGCAGTTCAGCGGTTGGACCGACTGGCGTCCCCGACCATCCTGTCGACCGTCGCTCGTCTCCTCCGGTCCGCGATGCAAGGCTCCCGACATGCTGGTGAATACCTGGAACGTTCCGCGCCGAACATCTCCGCTGCGTTCAGATCACTCAACCCCCGGCCCGTCGTGCACGCCTTCGGCCACACGCACCGGGCCACGATCCGGGGGCTGTCCACCGGCGCCGTGTATGCAAACTGCGGCACGTGGACCGAGCGCTATCCGCGACCGCACCCGGAACCTACCGATCGCAAGTACACATGGCTACGGGTACGCCGCCACACGTCCACGGCCCAGGTCGCGGTGCTCGAATGGCTCGATGACCGCTCCGTCAACCGAACTATCAGCGCACTGGAAGTTCCGCTGCGAGGATCGTCACCGCGCGGGATCCGCATCCCTGGAGCTTCATGAAGCAGACTCGGTGATGCGAACCCCTTGAGGCCAACTGCCAGGGTGCCGATAATGAACTATGCGCTCCCGAGCAGTCCTCCCGACCCTTCTCGTCATCATGGCGACGGCTGCACTCGTCGCTGGATGCACACCGTCTCAGCTGACGAGTCCACCTGACACTGACACTGCATCCTCCGTATCCTCCGTCAGTTCCTCGAAGGCGCCACGATTCATCGTTGTATGCCGTTTCGACCACCGGGCCGCGAACGACCCCATCGTCTTCCCGGGTTCTCCCGGAGTCTCACATTCGCACGATTTCGCCGGGAATACGTCGACTGACGCTTCATCGACCGCTGCCTCTCTGCGAAGCAACACGGTTCCCGCAGCATTCGCGCCCGTGTACCCGGGCACCAGTTGTGGACGTCCTGGTGACCGCTCGGCCTACTGGGCCCCAACCCTCATGCGCGGCGACCTCGCCTATCCGGCCAAACTGGTCCGCATCTACTACCGGTCAGCGCTGAACGATCCCCGGTCCGTGCAGCCGTTCCCCCCGGGTCTGAAGATGATCGCCGGGAACGCACGTGCGACCAGCCCTCAGGATCTGGATATCACCTCTTGGGCCTGCGGCTCCGGCGGCGACCAGACCGAGGTAGGGCATGTGCCGACGTGTCCACCGAACGCATCGCTGCACCTGAAGGTTGTCTTCCCGAACTGCTGGAACGGACGTGACTTGGACAGCGTCGACCACAAGAGCCACATGGCCTATTCAAGTAGCGGTCGGTGCCCGACAGGGTTCCCGGTGGCGGTGCCGAAGCTCTCGATGATCCTGCGCTACACGGGGGTCAGCGGTCCGGGTACGCACCTGGCGTGCGGTAACGATGTCTGCGGTCACGCCGACTTCTTCGACGGCTGGGACCCGACCGCCGCTGCGGCGCTGGTCCGAGGTTGCATGTGGGCATCGATCGATTGCCGTGAGACCGGCGGACCCGGCGGCGGCGTGATCCCCAACGGGTCAGGAATCCCCGACTCTGCTCCGGCTCCGCCGATGTCGATGTAGAACTGCTCGAGCAGCGATCAGACGGGTCTCAGGGCCACAAGCCACCCAGCCCATGCACGCGAGGCTGTCAACACCCATGACCGCGATCCGGTCGGGCCGGCGAGGGGGAGGAACTCGTCGGCCAACACGTTTCGCTTCCCGCCGATGTCCCATCCAGTCGCCATGCCACCGGTCGGTGTGATCCCGATCGTGGTCGACGATGTGTTGAAAGCGACGCCGCCGACGATGACGGCATTGGCAGTCGTGGTGGTCACGCCGGGGATGGTGGCCGTGGTTGACGCTGCACCGGTGGCGACTGAAGCGGGTCCATCGAGCGGATCAGCCGGGTTGACGCCCGAGTAACGGGCAATGCCTGCCCCAGCGGCCACAGCCGAGTTCAGCTTCCATTCGTATGATGCCGGCTCCGAAGACCCGGCAACGTGTACATAGCCATAGATACGGGGATTGGAGATGCCCGTCACCGCAGCGATCGGGATCCATCCCGTTGGAACACCCGTCCGTGCCACGGTCGATCCGTTGAGAGCGAGGCTGGCGACCAGCACGTCACCGGCCTGCGTCCCGGTAGGTGTGGGGATGGTGATCTTGCTCGCTGCCACGGCGTTGACCACCGTGGACACCGACTCTCGCCTGATTCCTGTTCCGGCCGTCGTGGTGAACGACCATGAGAGCGGAGCAGCGAGGCTGTTGCCGGCCAGGTCCCGGACCCCCGTGGCAACCGTGACGGAGTACTGCGTTCCCGCCTGCAGCGAACCGACAGGTACCAGCTTCCCGCGCTTGGTAGGGGCGTCGTAGGACACGTTGGCCACCACTGAAGGGCCACCGGCCGCGGGCTGGAGCAGGAAGGTGGTTCCGTCGAGGCTCGACGGGTCGATCGACTCGGAGAACTCGACGATGGCGGAGCCCGTCAGGGGAACGCCGGTCGCACCGTCGGTCGGTGATACGGGAGTCGCAGTCGGTGCGGTGAGATCCACGGTCCAGCTGGCAGCAGCGGGCGTCGGGTCACTCCCACCGCCTGCCGTGGAAGCCGCCACGGAGAACGTGTGGACCCCCTCGGCAAGCAGGCTGGCAGTGAACGGGGAGCTGCACAGCTGGCCTGGAAGCCCGTCGAGGCTGCATGTGAAGCTCGCCCCGGCGACGTCCGAGCTGAAGGCGAATTGTGCTGTGGTGATGTTCGACAGCGACGCCGGACCGCTCGTGATCGTGGTCTCGGGGGCGGGGGTGGGCGACACCGTGACCAGATCGGCCTGCGTGACGGTTCCGCTGCCATTGGCGTTGGTGGCCGTGAGCGTCACCGAGAACGTCCCCGCCGTCACATACGTGTGGACAGGGTTCTGATCCGTCGACGTACCCCCGTCACCGAAGCTCCACGACCACGACGTAGGACCATTGCTCGACGTATCAGTGAACGCAACCTGCAACGGCGCCACACCACTCGACGGCAACGCCGTGAACGACGCCACCGGGACGCCCGGCGACACGGCTATCAACTCGGTCTGCGTGACGGTTCCGCTGCCATTGGCGTTGGTGGCCGTGAGCGTCACCGAGAAC
>CAYSCB010000052.1:0-13207 GCA_964429335.1 uncultured Aquihabitans sp. | reverse complement strand
CCGACGTTGATGGTCCCGTGTCCGTGGGCACGGGACGCCGCCGCCCGCTACCGCGGCGAGGACGTGGGTGTCCACCTCACGCTGAACGCCGAGTGGGAGCGCTACCGGTGGGGTCCGATCACGCACGCCCCGTCGTTGCTCGACGGCGACGGCGGGTTCCCGCGCACCGTGGCAGACGTCTGGGACCACGCGGACCTCGACGAGACCCGCCGGGAGCTCCGAGCGCAGGTGGAACGGGCGATCCTCTGGGGATTCGACGTGACCCACCTCGACTCCCACATGGGCACGTTGCAGATGCGCCCGGAGTTCTTCGACATCTACCTCGACCTCGCGGTCGAGTTCGAGCTGCCGCTGCGGCTGTCGGGCTGGTCCACCCAGGAGCTGGCCGGGTTCCCCTTCCGGGAGCTGGCCGACGCCGAGGGCGTCATCGCTCCCGACCACCTGATCTTCTCGTCCGGGGTGGGCGTTCGCCCGATGTTCGAGCGTCTGTTCGCCCATCTGCGTCCCGGTGTGACGGAGATCTTCGCCCATCCGTCGACCGATCACCCCGAACTGCGCTCGATCGCGCCGGACTGGGCCCCGCGCGGGGCGTACCACCATCTGCCCCGCCGGGAGGGGGAGATCCGGACCATGGCCGAGCGCTCCGGGGCGCACCTGATCGGCTGGCGCGACCGGCGCGACCTGCAGCGCGCGGGTTGATCGACCGGCCTGAACTCTCTCCTGCTCCTGACTCTCTCCTGCTCCTGAACTCGGGTCGTCCGACGACTCGTGTGCGATTCCGACGACCCGAGTTCAGGAGGAGCAGACGGCGGATCAGGATCTGACGGGGAGGTCGTCCGAACATGCCGACCACAGACCGAGGTTCTGCTCGCGGGCCGATCGGACCGCGGCGCGGAAGTCCTCGACATGGGCGACGTTCGGCGGGTAGGTGAGCAGGCCGGCGTACCCGTCCGCTGCAAGTGCGAGGTTGACGAACTCGCCGTCGGAGGCCCGGTACACGTAGGCGAGGAGCCGTCCGTACCGGTCACGCTCCTCAACATCCAGCACCAGACGGATGCGGGTGCCCTCCGGGAGCAGCTCCTTGGTGTGGGCGGATGCTTCCTTGCCGTAGCACTCGACCGGCGAGTTGGGCTTCACGCTCTCGGGTGTGTCGATCCCGATGAGACGCACGCGCTCACGGCTGCCGCCGACGTCCGCGACGATCGTGTCGCCGTCGACGACGCGCTCGACGGTCGCGTTGGCCGCCAGCTTGTCGCCTGCCGCTGCTCCCTGTGCTCCGTTCGACGTCGACGTTGCGCCGTCGGATCCACACGACAGGAGCAGGAGCATCGCAACGACCACGGCGCATGCGGAAGCGATGGGGGAGCAGGGCGACGTCCGCGGGTTGGTGGACGCCGAGATCAGCGGCCGCGACGGGCACACGGGTCGACAACGGGCGTTCGACCCCGCAGGTGGGGCTTGGATGGTGGACATCGACCCTCGTCAGGCGGCGTGGCCTTGGGAGCCCGTACGGCCGGCGAACCGGTCCGCCTCGCGTGCGAGCTCAGCTCCGCGTGCCGAGGTCTTCTCCGCCTCGGCGACGGCGGCCCGACGTGCGGCATCCGCGAGCGCAGCGCGAGCACGGGCGACGCCACGACGACCGGCGGTGATCGTCTGTCGGTCGAGCCAACCCGTGCGGGCGGCGGAACGACGCGCCGGGAGCACCGGGTCGGCCAGCTCGCTTCCGTCATCGGTTGCGGCGTCGTCGATGTCGGTGATGGCCGGCATCGTGATGAGCGTGAGCTGCGTTGCCATGGCTCCAGTATGCGGAGGGGGTGTGACAGCGTCCCGCCGGAGCGTGTTCGGTGTGCTGGCCGCGCGTGGTGTGCTAACCGCGCGCTGTGGCGGTCGGTTCGAGGTTCCCGTCATCCCGGTGTGCGCGCACCGGGACCTCACCGGAGAGTTCGTTCTCCCGATCGATGACGTCAGCCAGCGAGGTGTTGGCGAGCGCCATGATCGCCGCGTCGCGGCCCTTGGTCCAGGCATGGTGGACGGCGCATTCGGCGGCGTGGTCGTGGCAGCGCCGCGAGTCGAGGATGCAGTGGTGAATCTCGAGCGAGCCCTCCAGGGCCTCGATCACGTCGAGTGCGGAGATCTCCTTGGGCGCCCGTGCGAGAGCGCACCCGCCGTAGCGGCCCGGACTGCACGACAGGATGCCCGCCCGTGAGAGCGTGCTGACCACGGTGGGCACGTTGCCGGCGGGTATGTCGCAGTCCTTGGCGATCTGTGCGGCGGTGACACGCGTGTCCGGTTCATGTCGTGCGAGGAGGATCAGCATGCGGATGCCGTACTCGGCTCGTTTGGTCAGCGTGAGTCGCATCGATCAGGGTCCCATGGGTCAGGCGTTCGGTGCCGGGTCGCCGTGGGTGTGCTCGGATCTGGTGTCCGCTCGTCGTCCCATTCGCCGATTCGCCATCTGATATTACTTGGAAATCCCCCAGATTCCACAGTCGCCCGAAGGACTCATGTCGTCGGCTCGCGTCTGCAGGGCGCGGAGGTTGGCGGCATCGCAGCGTCGCGGTGTGTTGAAGGAGTTCTTCAGCCGCTGGCCGGGCGACGATCGCCACCGACTCGGGCTCGGACGAGCGATGTTCGAGTTCCAGGAGCGGGGGATCGGTACCGGCCGGATCTCCGCGGCCGGCGGGTCACCGTGGTGGTCGACGGTCAACGGCTTGCTGGTCGGCGATGTCGAAGATGCACTCGATGGAGCACGGGGGCCGTGGGCCGACTACGTCGAGATGGTGGATGTCGGCGTGGCGGAGGCCCAGGCTCGGCTGTGGAGAGCGCATCAGGAATCCATCCGGGTCCTCTACCCACACCGCCATCCGTGCAGTGCCGACGATGTCGCTCGTCTCCGTGGAGCACTCGACCCCCAGTCCCTTCCGACGCCGATCGCGGGCCGAGGTATGACGCCAGGCACGCCGTGAGACCCTTGAGTATTCCTCGTAACTCAAACTAGAGTATGGATGATTAGGTGCCGACCCAGTGGGTGCTGGCCTAGTACGGGGGAAAGACGTGAGCATTGTTGCCGAGCCGTCGTCCGAGGGATACCGCTCCGCCGAGCATGGCTACCGACGCCGTTGGTCGTGGGACTCGGTTTCCTGGGGGACGCACTGCGTCGACTGCTATCCCGGCAACTGTCCGTACAAGGTGTACGTGCGTGACGGGAAGATCGTCCGGGAGGAGCCCTCGGGCAGCTTCACCACCCTCGAAGAGGGCGTGCCGGACTACAACCCGATGGGCTGCAACAAGGGCGCGAGCTGGAGTCAGCAGATCTACGACGGTGACAGGTTGCTGCACCCGTTGCGCCGTGTCGGCGAACGCGGCTCAGGTCAGTGGGAGCGGATCACCTGGGACGAGGCGGTGACCGACATCGCCAACAAGATGCTCGACATCATCGAGGCCGGCGGCCCGGAGGACATCGCCCGGGAAGGCACGCCCGAGATCGCCACGGTGGTGCCGACCGACCGGTTCTTCAACATGTTCGGCGGGCGTGCGATGGACCTGCACGCCAGCTTCAACGACTTCTCGATCGGCCTGCACGAGACCTACGGCAAGTTCTGCCCGGTGAGCTCGGGCGACGACTGGTTCAAGTCCGAAGTCGTGCTGATCTGGCACATGAACCCGGCGTTCACCCGCATCCCGCTGTACCACTTCATGCTCGAGGCCCGCTACCACGGCGCCGAGGTGGTGTCGGTGTCACCGGACCTCAACGCCTCGCACATGCACGCTGACTACTGGGTGCCCATGACGCCGGGCAACGACGTGCCGTTCGGTCTCGCGCTGGTGCAGGTCATCCTGGAGGAAGGTCTCGAGGACCGGACCTTCATACGCGAGCAGACCGACCTGCCGATGCTGGTGCGCACCGACACCGGGCGCTTCCTGCGTCAGACCGACGTCGAGGGAACCGGCCGCGAGGACCAGCTCTACCACTGGGATCCGGCCGACGGCCTCGTCCAGGCGGATCGGGGCAACATGCTCCTGCACGGCAGGGAGGTCGTACTCGAAGGCACCTACGACGTCACCCTCGCCGACGGGTCCACCGTCACCGTCGAGCCCGTGATGGCGCGGTTGCGCCGCAAGCTCGACGCCGAATACACCCCGGAGCAGCAGTTCGAGCTGACCACGGTCCACCCCGATCTGGTCCGGAAGCTCGCACGGAAGATCGCCACCAAGAAGACCAACATCATGTTGGGCTGGAACAGCTGCAAGTACTACCACGGCGATCTCATCGAGCGGATGATGTGCCTCGTGCTTGCGGTCAGCGGCAACTGGGGCAAGTTCGGCACCGGCATCCGCTCGTGGACCGCAGGCATGATGGACGGCCAGGGCATGATCATGGCCAAGACCTTCGCCGGCGTCGAAGGCACCGAGGCGATCCTCACCGCCCGCGACGGCGCGATCGCCGGCATCCAGGCATCCGACCCCAGCATCACTACCGAGGAGCTCGCCTCGCGTGAGCTCGGCACGATCCTCGCCCAGGCGAGCGGCGGAGCGATGCGGGGCCTCGGTTCCGGAGCGCTGCCCGGCCAGTCGGCACGTTCTGTCGAGGCGTTCTGGTGGCACAACCACGCGGGGTTCGCGGAGCGCTGGAACACCCGTGAGTGGGGTGACGACACGCTCCCGCGGGACTTCGCCGACTACTACCAGGAGGCGCTCGACGCCGGCTGGTGGACCGGCGTGGACGGTCCGAGTCCGGATCATCCACCGAAGATGCTCTTCGAGTGCGGCGGCAACATGCTGCGACGGACCCGCGGCGGCAAGAACGTGCTGTTGGAGAACCTGTGGCCGAAGCTCGAGTTGATCGTGTCGATCGACTTCCGCATCAACTCCACGGGTCTGCTGTCGGACATCCTGCTGCCTGCCGCTCAGCACTACGAGAAGCTCGCGTACCACATCCCGACGCCGCATCAGATGATGCTGACGTTCTCGGATCGTGCAGCGGAACCTGCCGGTGAGGCCAGGTCGGAGTGGGAGATCTACGGCGCGATCCTCAAACGCCTCGACGAGCTGGCGGCGGAGCGAGGCATCACCGAGTACACCAGCCGCAACGGCGAGGTGTTCGAGGCGACCAAGGCGTGGGAACGCTTCACGATCAACGGTGCGCTCGAGACCGAGGAGCAGATGGCCGACGAGCTCGTGCGCGATGCCGCCTACATCGGCGTCGTCGCGGACGACACGACGCTGGAGACCATGCGCGAGAAGGGCCATGTCCGGCTGACCGGGTGGGGCATGTCCACCTTCGCCCTTGCTCAGGCGTCGCCGATGGAGAAGGACCGCACCCACGCGCCGTTCCGGAACCACGTGGAGCAGGGCGACCCGTTCCCGACCTACGCCCGTCGGGCCCAGTTCTACATCGATCACCCGTGGTGGTTGGAGGCCGGCGAGGAGCTGCCCACCCACAAACCCAACCCGAAGGCGGGCGGCGACCACCCGATGCGGATGACCTCCGGTCACAACCGCTGGTCGATCCACTCGATGAACGCGATCAACCCGATCCTCGCCCAGACCCACCGCGGTGTCCCGTTGGTGGAGATCTCCCCCGAGGACGCTGCTGCACGCGGGGTGGAGGACAACGACCTGATCCGGGTGTGGAACGACATCGCCGAGTTCCGCTCGCACGCCAAGATCGTCCAGGGAGTGCAACCCGGCCAGATCATCTCCTACAACGGCTGGGATCCACATCAGTACGACGAGTGGTACGGAGCCAACGAGATCGAGGCCGGCATGGTGAAGTGGATCGCCTTCGCCGGGGGCTACGGACACATCAACTACACGATAGCCGAGTGGCAACCCATCCCCACCGATCGTGGGGTGCCCTGCGACTTCGAGAAGGTCAGCAGGTAGCGACCGGCCAGATCGGTCGGATCGAGAGTCAGGGGGGCTGCAGCGGCTCGGCCGACTGCGGCGCTCGAAGCACCAACGTGGAGGCGACGCAAGATGCAGGTGAGCAGGGTCTCGTCGGATCTCAGCGATCCGGGTGCCGCGGGCTGGTCGGAGGTGGTCGCCGAGGCCGTGTCTCTCGGGCCGATGCCGATCGACGCGCAACCCACCGAGTACGTGAGGGTGAAGTGGGCGGACCTGCCCTACGGCAACGTGGCGGAGACGAGCGTCGCCGCCGCACATGACGGTGACACCGCGTGGGTGCGCCTCGAGTGGGCCGACTCAGATCAACCCAACGTGGAGTTCCCCGACTGCGCCGCGGTCTACTTCCCCGCAGACGGCGACGCGCCGGCCGCCACGATCGGCAGCGACAACGAGACGGTCAACCTGTGGTTCTGGCGCTCCGACGAGGACCACGGTCGACACCTCACCGGCCACGGACCCGGAGCGTTCAAGCCGCAGGAGGGCACGGTGTCCGCATCGGCCAGCCTCGAAGGCGGCCGATGGGCGGTCGTGCTGGGTCACCCACTTGCCGAGTTGCGCGACGGGGGACGCATGGGGGTCGCCGTGTGGGACGGGTCCAACGAAGAACGAGCCGGCATCGGAGCTGCCACCACCGAGTGGGTGCCCCTGTCGATCGAATCCTGAGACTGGAGAGCTGAGATGACCGATGTGATGCAACCCTCGACCGGTCCGCTGAAGCAGATGGCGATGGTCTTCGATCTCAACAAGTGCATGGGCTGTCAGGCCTGTTCCGTCGGCTGCAAGGTGCTGTGGACCCAGGAGGAGGGCGAGGAGCACCAGTGGTGGATGACGGTGAACACCCAGCCGGGCAAGGGAACACCGAAGGAGTGGGAGGGGATGGGCGGCGGCTTCGCCGACGGGGTTCCCGTTCCGGGCCGCCAGCCAGGGCGCGCGGACTTCGGCGGGGGCTGGGAGTTCAACTACCAGGAGGTCTTCTACGAGGGCAAGGGCAACTCGGTGCACCTCAAGCCCATCGAGGCCGGTGACGGTCGCAACGACTGGGGCATGAACTGGGACGAGGACCAGGGCGCCGGCGAGTACCCCAACGCCTACTACTTCTACCTTCCCAGGCTCTGCAACCACTGCACGCGCCCGGTGTGCGCGGAGGCCTGCCCGTCCGGTGCGATGTACAAGCGCCGTGAGGACGGCATCGTGCTCCGCAACGAGGACGAGTGCCAGGGCTTCCGCATGTGCATGGAGGCCTGTCCCTACAAGAAGATCTACTTCAACTACGCGCGCAAGGTCGCCCAGCACTGCATCATGTGCTTCCCCCGCCTGGAGGAAGGCGTCGCCCCGGTGTGCGCCCGTCAGTGTCCCGGGCGGCTCACGTTCGTCGGGTTCCTCGACGACGAGGAGGGCCCGATCCACAAGATGGTCAACGAGTGGGGCATCGCCGTGCCGCTGCACGCCGAGTACGGCACTGGTCCCAACATCTTCTACGTGCCGCCGCTGTCGCCGTACCGGCTCCACGAGGACATGTCCATCGACTACGACACGCCCCGCATCCCACCGGAGTACCTCGAGTCGCTGTTCGGTCCGAAGGTGCACAGCGCGCTCGCGACGCTGAAGAGCGAGATGGAGACGGTGCGTGCCGGTGGCACCTCCGAGATCCTCGACACGCTCATCGTCTACAACTGGCTCGACCTGTTCGGACCGTTCACCAACGACCCCGCAACCCTCGACCGCACGCCGCAGAGCATCCCGGTCGAGATCTCCACCAGGAAGTGAGAGGACCAGCACCGTGTTCGCCTATTCATTGACCGGACTCGAGATCTCCGCCGACGCCGGAGGGGTGTTGGAGGTCGAGGAGAGCGAGATCACCGCCCGCAGCGCCGTGTACCAGGTGTTGGGACAGCTCTTCGCCGTCCCCGACGCCGACTTCGCTGCGAAGACATCGTCCGGGGAGTGGGTGAAGGACTTCACCGAAGCGGTCGAGCTCCTCGCGTTCGACTGGGAGATCGGGGAGGCACCGACCGACGCCGACGAGACGGCGCTGCGCGACGACTACGAGAAGCTGTTCCTCGCGGAGGATGGCGGCGTCCGTCGCATCTGGGGCGGCGGGTACGCAGCGGACCGGGACCAGAGCCTGGTGGAGTTGCGTCGCGCCTACGAGTACTACGGGCTGGGCACCGGCGACGACGACGTGCCGTTCGATCACCTCACGGCTGAGGTCGACTTCATGCAGTTCCTGGCGTTCAAGGAGGCGGCGGCGAGCTCACCCCGGTTGGGGAAGTCGTTCCACCGCGCCCAGGTCGACTTCCTCGACAAGCAACTCGGAGACTGGGTTCCGCAGTTCGCCGCCGCCGTGCGTGACGCCGGTCCGGCGCCGTTCTACTCGTGGGCGGTCGACCGCCTCGAGTCGTTCGTCGCGGCGGACGCCAAGTGGGTGGCGCAGTAGCTCGTCGACGAGCCGGGTATCCTGGCCGGTATGCCGCGAGGTGAGCGATGAGCTACCGCGTGGGGTCGACGTGTGACGGATGCGATGCGTGCCGTTCCGCATGTCCCCGCGGGGCGATCCGCGTGACCGCGACCGGGGCCTACGAAGTCGTCTCGCTCAACTGCAACGACTGCGGCAAGTGCGCGGTGGTCTGCTCCCGCCACGCGCTCGCTCTCGACCCCGATTGGGCGGTGTGCTGGGATCGGGGGTGCCCGTTGACCTCGAGTCGCTACGAGGGCTGGGCATGTGCAGAGGGCCGTCGCCGCTGCACGGAGTGCGGGAACTCCATGTGGAAGGAACCCGGCGGCGACGGCTGGATCTGCTCGCGTTGCGACCGGGGTTCGAAGTTGATGTGCCCCAAGGCCCGCAAGGCTGCCGCAGCTGCGGATGGCCAGCAGCAACGCGCCGCTGCCGTCACAGATGGGTCGTGAAGAACCGGGTCGTGGCGCTCGAAGCGAGGTCGAACCCCGCTCCTTCATATGGTGAGAAGTGATGTCCGTCGATCACCACCAGCTCCTTGGGTTCCGCAGCCCGGTCGAACGCGGAGATCGCCACAGCGGTGTCAACGAGGTGGTCGTGCGTGGCCACGATCATCATCAACGCGGCCGGGGCGAGTTGCGCAGCGCACACGCCGGGTTCCCACGGTGGGTCCGACACGGCGGAGACCACCGTTGCCTCGTTGCGCCACGAAGTCGGCTCGGGTCCGTGCGCGGAGAACTTCAGGAAGTACTCCGAGGATTCCGGATGGGGCAGGAACGCCGGTCGGTCGTCGCCGGGCTCCTCGACGACGGCGAGTGGTCCGACGGCGTTCTGCTTGGTGTCGGCGGGACCGTTGCCGTGCTCGTCCAGCAGAGCGGCGCGTAGTAGCTCGAAGCGTCGTGTTGTGTCCGGGACATCGCCGAGATCGGTGTCCGGGAAGCCGGCGAACGGGACGTTGGCCACCACAGCCTTGACACGTCGGTCGCACGCACCAACCGCCAGGACCTGTCCGCCGCTGTAGCTCGATCCCCAGACGCCGATGCGCGCGGCGTCGACCTCGGGACGTTCGGCGAGCCAACCGATGGCGTAGCGGTAGTCCCGCGCCTGTGCCCACGGGTTGATCTCCTGGCGTGGCTCGCCGTCGGAGGCGCCGAAGTTGCGGTGGTCGTATGCCAGCACGGCGAGCCCTGCCCGGGCGAAGACGTCTGCGAAGCGGTCGAGGCGCATCTCCTTGACCGCGGAGAACCCGTGCGCCATCACCACGCCGGCCAACCCGCTCACGGTGTCCTCGGGAGCGGATGGGTCGTCCGGCAGCACGAGCCAGCCGCGCAGGGTGGTCCCGCCGTGGCCGGGGAGCTCGACATCGGTTCGTGTGGTCATCCTTCACACCTCTCTGATATCCGCGATACTCCATATAAGGTTACGAGCAAGGGGGGTCTCGGGCCTGGCGGCAGGGCCGTCCCGTCGCCCGCCAGCACATCTTGGGGGTACGGAGTGACACAGGTGAACGAGGAAGGCCTCAGCTCTGAAGGGCTGGAGGTGCTCGGTGTGGTCGAACGCTTCGCACGCGAGGAGGTTCGGCCGATCGGCATCCAACTCGATGCCCTCCACGACCCCGACGACGTCGTCGCTGCGGACTCTCCACTGTGGGCGTTGCACCGCAAGTACCAGGCGCTCGGTGTCGACTCGCTGTCGCTGGCAGGAGCGTTCGAGCCTGCCGAACAGGCGCTGTTGTCGGCCCGTATCGCCGAGACGATCGGCTGGGCCGACGGCGGTCTCGCTGTGAGCCTGGCCGTGTCGGGGTTCCCCAAGTTCTTCCTGGCGTTGACCGGCGACCCGGCGCTCACCGAGCGGTACATGACCGACGGTTCCTCCGAGATCGGGTGCTGGGCGATCACCGAACCGGACCACGGCTCGGACTCCCTCGCCTTCGGTGAACCGCACTGGAATCGGGCGGAGGTGCATCCCAACTGCATCGCCCGGCTCGACGGCGACGAGTACGTGATCAACGGATCGAAGTCGGCATGGGTGTCAAACGGACCGATCGCCACCTATGCCGCGTTGTTCTGCACGATCGACGGCGACGAGGGCTTCGCCGGCGGTGGCGTGTGCATCACCCCCCTCGACCTGCCTGGCGTGTCGCGGGGTCGCAACCTCCACAAGATGGGCCAGCGCGCTCTGCCGCAGGGGGAGCTGCACTTCGACGACGTGAGGGTGCCGGCTGCGAACATGGTGATCGGCAAGCCCCTGTACTCCATGACCGTGGAGATGACCCTGGCGGTCGCCAACGCCTTCATGGGCTCCACCTTCGCCGGGCTCGCCCGGGCCGCGTACGAACTGGCGCTCGAGTACGCGAGGGACCGGGTGCAGGGTGGCGTGCCGATCATCCAGCACCAGAACGTCAGGTCCCGCCTGTTCAAGATGTTCGCCAAGGTCGAAGCTGCCGCGTCGTTGTCGCGACGGACCCACCTGATCGGCAACGCCGGCCCACCGCCGGTGCACTACTCGATCGCCTCGAAGACGTACTGCACCCAGACGGCGTTCGAGGTCGCGAGCGAGGCGCTGCAGATCTTCGGGGGCAACGGGCTCACCAAGGAGTACCCGATCGAGAAGATCCTGCGTGACGCTCGTGCTGCGATGATCGAGGATGGCTGCAACGAGATGTTGAGCCTCATCGGCGGCGCCAAGCTCTGAGCTCCCGAACCCCGACGCCCCTACACGCACACCACGAAGGAGACCGGTCGCATGGAACTACGAGAGGTGATCGGCCGTCGCCGTTCCATCCGCTACATGCGGCCGTACCAACCGGTCGAGCGCCACAAGATCCAACGCATGCTGGAAGCAGCGCGACTCGCCTCGCACTGGGGCAACGTGGGTGGGTTGCGTGCAGTGGTCGTCGAACGCCACACCGCGCCCCAGGAGACGCTCGACGCGCTCTTCGCCCCGGTGGCCGGCTTCCAGATCCGTCGGGCTCCGGTCGTGATCGTGTGGTACTTCGACTCTGCTGCGGTCGACGGTCAGTCCGATCGGCTGCGCGAGCTGCTCGACGCCGGGGCGTTGGGGGTGGGTCCCGCCAAGAAGGAGGACCTGGAAGGCAAGATCATCCCGTTCTTCGAAGCCATCCTGGAGATGCTCAAGGGGCCGGGCCTCAACGAGGTCGATGCAGGCCAGGGGATCGCGCAGGCGACGCTCATGGCCTACGAGCAGGGCCTCGGAACCTGCTGTCTGGGCACGCCCAACACCGAGCAGATCCGCCAGAACCTCGGCCTGCCCGAGACCAGCCGAGTGCTCCTGCTGCAGACGGTCGGCTATCCCGCCGAGCACTGGGAGGCGGGAGGTCAGCGCCCGAGGTTGCCGTTCGAGGAGCTGTTCCACCTCAACGCGTTCGGTGAGGCGTTCCCCCGTGACGAAGCCGTCGTGGACGGGTTGACGCAGGACAGGATGTTCACGACACCGGCGCCGCTGCCGTGGCGCGAAGCCGAGCTCGACTACCTCGACAAGGCGCTCGACGTTCCCGGCAGCGGGCTCGTCTGAGCAGCGAAGCGGATCTGGAGGAGATCGACATGAAGATGGACGCGATCGTCGCCGGAGTGGGGATGACCCAGTTCGGCAAGCACCTCGACCGGGGACTCAAGTCGCTCGGCACCGAGGCGGTGCGTGGAGCCCTGGAGGACGCCGGCATCGACGCCGATCAGCTCGACGCGGCCTATGTCGGCAACGCTGCGGCTGGGCTCGTCACGGGTCAGGAGTCGATCCGCGGCCAGGTGATCCTGCGTGACATGGGGCTCGGTCGCCTGCCGGTCATCAACGTGGAGAACGCCTGCGCGTCCGCTTCCACCGCCGCGCACCAGGCCGCGGCGATGGTCACCGCCGGCCTCTACGACTGCGTTCTCGCACTCGGCGTCGAGAAGCTCTACGACGAGGACAAGCGCAAGTCGTTCGGGGCGTTCAGCGGGGCGGTCGACGTCGAGTTCCTCAAGCCGTTCATGGAGATGCTCCAGGGCTCGGCGAAGTCGAGCGGCGGCAGCGCAGGCTCGTCGGGTGCCGGCGAGAAGCGGTCGATGTTCATGGACATCTACGCCGCTGTGGCCCGCGCCCACATGGATCGATACGGCACCACCGCAGAGCAGTTCGCCATGGTGTCTGCGAAGAACTCCCGTCACGGCCACCTCAACCCTCGCGCTCAGTTCCGCCAGGTCATGAGCGTGCAGGAGGTGCTGGACGCGCCCATGATCGCCGAGCCGCTCACCCGGCCGATGTGCTCACCGATCGGCGACGGCGGCGCCGCGCTGATCCTCGTCAGCGAGCGCAAGGCCGCGGAGCTCGGCATCACCGATCCCGTGCGCATCCGCTCGAGCGTGCTGCGCTCCGGTTGGGACCACAACCCCACCGAGGAGGACGCGGCGATGCTGTGCGCTCGCGAGGCCCTCGAGGAGGCCGGCGTCAGCCCCGACGAGCTGAGCGTCGTCGAATGCCACGACGCGAGCGCCCCGGCCGAGATCATCGCGTACGAGTCGATCGGGCTCTGCGAGAAGGGCGACGGCGGTGATCTGGTGGCCAGCGGCGCGACCGAGATCGGTGGGCGCATCCCCGTGAACACCTCCGGCGGTCTTCTTCGGAAGGGCCATCCCGTCGGGGCCACCGGGATCGCTCAGATCATCGAGCTCACCGAGCAGATCCAGGGTCGTTCCGGTGATCGTCAGGTGGAGGGCGCGGCGGTCGGGCTCGCCCACAACGGCGGCGGCACGATCGGAACCGACGTGGCCGCCATGTGCGTGACCGTCGTGTCGAAGTGAGCGTCGCCCGATGGCCTGGGTGACCAACGAGGGCGTGCTGGCCGACCTG